>PWJF01000330.1 GCA_003560935.1 Ignavibacteriales bacterium | reverse complement strand
GGAACGTTTTTGCCCGTACATATTCCGATGGCGAGCTGGGAGAGGAAATTCAACTAACGTCAAATCGAGGTTATAACTTCAGACCGGCGGTCTTAGCGGATGCTGAAAATAGAGTGTGGGTAGCATGGGAACGCGGAACGGATGAAAAAGACATTACCATAGTTGCGAAGTATTTTCATAATGGAACGTGGTCCGGTGAAATTGACATCGAAACACGTCCCGGTTATGCGTATCGTCCCGCAATGCTTGAAGCACACGACGGAACGATATGGTTTGCGTGGGACTATACCCACGGCTATACTACCAACGTGTATATTAACAGTTATAAAAATGACAAGTTACAGGCCCCCATACAGGTCAGCAATCATCCGGCTATCGATTCTAAAAGTGCTTTGTGCTGGTATGATGACAAGCTCTGGATTGCCTGGACAACCAACAGGCGGGACGATGACGGCTGGGGAATCATTCGCTATCCAATGGTAAGAGCGTTTGACGGTGAGCGGTGGTACGAACCACGAAACGAAATGCCCGAGGTCGATTTTAAGAACCGAAGCGAAACGCAATCGCATGAGTTTCCAACATTAACGTTTGATAGTTTCGGGAGGATGTATCTTTTCAACCGGCACGATCACGTGTTTAGCGGTATATATTATGACGGCGACCGGTGGACCGAGTATGGTTATCTGGATGAAGCGGGTTGGGGGCTGCGAGGATTTTATGTTCATGTGGCATGGGAATCCGACAACGAGTTATGGATGGCGCGACGTGACCGTACAAGTATCTTTCTGCAGAAAATGATTCGCAGGAACCCACAAAAACAAAATGTACAGGTAAAAGCTTATACGCCGGCTTCTTATCCGGAACAATTGCATGGCATTGCCGAAGAATCATTCAGAGGTCCCACAATGCATGGAAATTATAACGTCTATTACGGCGATATTCATACACATACTGCATATTCCGACGGTTCCGGTAGTTTTGATGAACTTTTTAATTTATATAAAAATGTATATCGTTTGGACTTCTTAGCCATCACCGAGCACGATGCTATGATGCAGGGAAGCAATCATTATTCCCCGGGTGCATGGGCGTATCTGAAAGCACTTAACGAAATTTACAATCAACCGGGAGAATTTGTTACCATCAACGCTTATGAATGGACTCATTCTACCTGGATGGGACGGCAGGACACTACAGTTCGAGTAGGTCATAAGAATGTTTACTTCAGAGGAGGAGAAGAGAGTCCTTTGTTCAGTCACCGCGGAGAGAAAGCATATGATGTAGAGTCGTTATTTAAAATTTTGCATAAACACGACGCTATTGCCTTTCCGCACCACCCGCCGTGGAGCGGAACGACCTGGGAGGATCATGATCCTGAAATTCAAACAAATTATGAGATTGTGTCCATTCACGGTGCGAATGAATATATGGGCAACCTGCCGGTTCCACATCGCGGTGGTATGCCCGGGACATTTGCTCAAGATGGACTCGAACTGGGTAAAATAATAGGTTTTGTCGGCGGTTCGGATTCCCATGGACTTTATTACCATTCTCATGACGGGTGGCGTGAAGATCCCTATAAGGGAGGATTAACCGGCGTTCTTCTCGACGGTCCTCTCACAAGAGAAAATGTTTGGTATGCATTGAAAGCCCGCCGCAATTATGCTACGGCAGGCGAAAAGTACTACCTGGATTTCTCAATCAATGAATATCCGATGGGAAGTAAAATAACCGTCAGTGAACCTCCAACTATTTCTTTTGAAGCGAGGTCATTAAATATTCTTTATGCGTACATAATTCGAAATAATGAAGAGTTGTTTATTAGCGGAAGCATAGGTGCAGGGCGTTTCGGTTATCATGGTTTAAAAGATGATACGATAGAGCCCGGGAAAAACTATTATTACCTGAGAGTGGTCTACAAAGATGGAACGATGGCATGGTCGAGTCCGATTTGGGTGCATTATGTACCTCATGAATAAGATTACATATAAATAATAAATTTGGGAGGATGTTATAACATATGAATAAAATATATATTAGTGCAATGATATTATATTTAATAGTTTTTTGTTTGGATTTTACCCTGATGGATCATGGTCATAGTCATTCACACAAACATCCGCATAAGAGTCATCATCAACTTGACTACTCTTATCTCGATGAGAGTGGTGACTATATCCCCCCGGAACCCGATACCGGGGGACGACGGTGGTGGAAAGGCAATCTGCATACGCATACTCTTTGGAGCGACGGCGATCAATTCCCGGAAGTCGTTGTAGATTGGTATAAGAAGCATCATTATGAAGGAAGCGAACTTAATGTAGCCCGGCCGGGCAGGGGATGGATCACATGGTACGCAGCCGGTACTTGACTCCCGAACGTGTAATCGAAGCGCTTGAAACGGGGTCAAGTACAGGTGTTACTATCCGGCATTTAGAATCGGAAGCAAAGAAAGGATTAAGTATTATCATCGAACCCGAAAAAGATGTTGAATACGTGATAAAGTTTATCGGAACACGGTATGGTTATGATCCGAATCGAAAACGCCGGCTGGATGAGGAGGGGAATCCAATGGAGCGAGTCACCAAACAATACTGTGCCGACATCGGTGAAATACTCAAAATAGTTGAAGGGATTAAGGCAACATATAAATTTGACGGTGATGAAATTTATGTTCGAGCAAAAATAATTTCCTCTCAGCTCAAGGATAATCCTTTTACCGAGGGAGAACGTGAAAAAGCGTGGGTGCAGCCAGTTGTCCCGCATATACATAATAAAGAGTAGTATATGAGTACGGTATATTTTTTGATAATCAATTTCAAATTAGATGGAGTTCATTATGAATTTTCCAAGAACAATACTTTCCGTAATAATATTTTTATCATTCTTGACCACCCCTTTACTGTCACAACAAGGATTAGATTTTCATTTTGCATATCGCCCCGCATCGTTCGATGTCTTGAAGAAGTATGCTGAGTATGTAACGATAGTGTTACCCGAGCCGTTTATCGTTGATGCTTCCGGGGTAGTATATGGTGAGATTGAACCACGATTATTAAGACTGGCGAGAGAGAAGGATCTCAAAATAATGCCGCAAATTAAAAACCCCGATCCCACTATTGGAACGTTTAATCAAGAATGGGCTCGAAGAATTTTAAACGATCAAAACATACGTGACAGAGTTATTAACTCTATGGTGCAACTTTGCAGGCAATATGATCTGTATGGAATCCAGGTAGATCTGGAAAATGTTCATATTGATGATCGTGATGCATTAACTGAATTTTATCGATTAGCCGCTGATGCACTACATCGTGAAGGTTATAAAATTAGTATTGCGGTTGTTCACCGTGCCGGGGAATTAGCCGGGCCAAATACGTATACTAAATGGATGATGGAGAATTGGAGAGGAGCTTATGATTTGAAAGCACTTGGGGAGATTGGTGATTTTGTAAAGCTTATGTCATACGCACAACATACCAGGCGTACTACTCCCGGTCCTTCACAGGGCTTACCATGGCTCGAGGAAGTGCTGAAATATTCACTTCAGTATGTCCCCCCCGAAAAGCTTAGTCTTGGCATTACAATGAGAGGCTCTCATTATTATACAGTCGCCGATACAGGTCTATACTATGCCAACGCAAGATCGTGGAGCAGATCGATCACAAAAAAGGAGGCTGAATCGTTAATCGAACAATATAATGGGATACCGCTCCAATGGGATGACCGACAAAAAATGCTTTATGGATATATTGAACGTGGCGGTGTGTTTGAATGGTTTGTTCTTGATGATGATATGAGATCATTTGATGCTAAACTTGAACTTGTCAATACATACAACGTTGGAGCGATAAATATGTGGGTGTTTGGACATGAAGATAATGCGATGTGGGAGAACATTAAGGCATTTCGATACAATCATTAACATATGAATTATGATGATTAGTATACTCATACTTAGATGGGTAACAATACTGTTTACCCTTCTCTATATCCAAATCATAGTATGGTCACAAGAAGATGAAACAAGGGATGTAAATCGTGCAATTCCTGTTTTATGTTACCACCGGTTTGCCGAAAACATTGACACAACACGAGGAAGATTGACAGAGTCATATTCGCGGTTTGAGGTCTTTCTTAAATTTCTCAGTCATAATGGATATTCATCCATTTTACCTGATGAAATTCAAGACGAAAATGTTTATAAAAAAAACGTTGTTGTATTTACGTTTGATGACGGTGTAAAAAGTCAGATGAAAGCGGCAAAACTGATGGAAGAGTATGGTTTCCGAGGAATATTTTTTATTGTGCCGAAGTGGATCGAACACAGGGATGGGGATTTCTTGGATGATGAGGATATTATGATTCTACAACAAGCCGGTCATCGAATCGCCCCTCATGGATTTGCTCACAAGAGTATGGTCGCTGAAGATGAGGAAATTTACTCGTCATTGACCAAATCAATAGAAATTCTTCAAAATATTCTCGGAAAATATTATTCAATAAGGGATTTTGCATTTCCGTATGGTCATTATGATTATGAAATAGCCGGGAAATTATATCCTACATATAAATATTTGCATACGGTTAATCCGGGTTATTGGGATGGAGAATCAAAGTTGATACCGAGAATGTTGATTACATCCGACAATACATTGGATTTTTATAAAGAATACATCTTGTCGGCCAATGAATTCAATCCTTTAATTAATCTTATCACAACAGATGGGATTATTACTAACTTGGTTGAATTTGAAATGCCTTCCGGAAAACAGATCGATGGTATTGAATTATTCACAGTCTCACCGGACGCAGAGGGTCGTATTTACAGAAGTTATCCAATAGGTGACAATTTGAGTTGGAAAGAAGGAATAATAACTGTTGATTTGAAATCTCATATAAATAGCTATTATTCGCCCGAGCGCAAAGTGCTTTCATATGCGTTAATTATCCGACAAAATAGTATCGTTCATTACTTAACAAATGGTCATTTACACTGGATTGTAGATTAGCGACTCAATAGTATGGAATAGTATCATTGTAACATAAATTACTGAAAACAGATGCAAATTATAATTTCGTTTTTTTGACATTAGGAGAAAAATAAATTACTTTACTTAATCTACGGACGAGCGACATACGAATTTCATTTCCGATTAGATTATGGTTTGTAACATTAATATTTTCTTATTCGATATCCAAACAAAGGTTAAAATATATAATAGGAGGACTCTATGTTACCAATCCTTGTAAGATTTGGTGCGCTTATCATCCTCTTATCTTTATCGTTACCTGCTTTTAGCCAGTTAACGCTTGAAGGTGAGATTACCGATGAGCGAGGTGCACCGCTTCCCGGCGCTAACATCATTGTCCGGGATACACAGTACGGTGCTGCTGCTGATACAGATGGTCGTTATTCTTTTACGATCCCATCGCCTGTCGCGGATATTATCATCGAAGTACGCTTTGTAGGTTACCGTACCCAACGTCATACGGTAACCCAACGGGAAGGTACAGTAGAGTTGAATTTCAGCTTGGGAACCGATGCTCTCCGTATGGATGAGGTCGTTGTAACGGGAGCATCCGCTGCAGCTGAACGACGCCAGCTCGGTAATGCAATCTCATCTGTAAGCGCACGCGATGTTGAATTAAGCGGAGGGATGGCAATAGATCAGATTCTTTCAGGTAGAATCGCAGGAGCGCAGGTAATGCAAAACTCCGGTCGTGCTGCCGGTGGTGTTAGTATTCGTCTCCGTGGAACGAGTACCGTTCTCGGCAGCGCTGATCCGCTTTATGTAATCGATGGTGTTATCGTGAACAATGACTCACCGGAGTTAATCCGGCTTGGAGGATATACACAGAATCGACTTGTCGATATAAATCCGAATGATATTGAACGTATTGAGGTTGTCAAGGGAGCGGCTGCTGCAGCACTTCACGGTTCCCGGGCAAGCAACGGCGTCGTTCAAATCTTTACCCGACGGGGTGAAATCGGCCCGCCGCGTGTTACTATCACAAGCCGTGTCCACACAGATGATATTCGAAAAACGATTCCCGTGAACATGCATCCGACGAACGCTGCCGGAGATCCTGTTGAACGATATGATTTTCAGGATTTTATTTTTAGAAGAGCGTACGGTACGGAGCAACATATATCAGTTTCGGGAGGTGCACCGGGTACCCGCTATTCAACGTCGCTTGCATATAATAACAATCAAGGTACCGTTCACAACACTAACTTCGAACGTGTAAATCTGAGAGCGAGGTTAGGACAAAACGTAACAGAATGGCTTGATCTTTCCGTCGGTGCCTTGTACTCCTATAATGTCAATAATGAGGTACCACACGGCGGTATGAGGGATAACTGGGGTTCATTGACGGGTTTTATATTCGGACCGAACACGTATGATCCTCGACCCGATCCGCAAACCGGTGAATACTCCACTGCCGGTATTCTTGCCAATCCAATAGAAGTGATGGATCGATTTGAGTTCGGATATACCACGAAACGTTTTATCGGTGATATTCAACTTACTCTAACTCCATTACCCGGATTAAGTATCGAAAACGTATCCGGATACGATACGCATAATCAAAAAGGATTGATTTATATTCCCCGCGGAACAACCGCGCCTGCTCCCTATGCGGAAGGGCATTCCCGGAGGGCTGAGAGGGATGTTGTCCAATTTAACAATGATTTGAACATACGGTATCAGCGGGAATTATCTGATCGGGTATTTTCAACTACCTTAGTTGGAAATACCTTCCAGTATGATGAAGCATCAACTTTTGCTGCTGAATCCCAGGATTTAGCCCCAATTGCGAGAATTGTTCCCAGTGGGGCTCGCAACTTAGTAATTGGTGAAGCACGAAGCGAACGTATCATTATTGGTGCATTCATTCAGCAAACATTCGGTATTGCAGACAGGTTGTTTCTAACGGGCGCCATTCGTGCGGATGCCGCATCGGCATTCGGTGAGGAAGAACGCTGGCAGTATTATCCGAAAGTAAGTGCTTCTTATATACTTTCCGCAGAGCGATTCTGGCAGGAATCCCGGATATCGGCATTTATTCCCGAGCTAAAACTAAGAGCATCGGTTGGAGAGTCCGGTAACTGGACTGCTATCGGACCATATCAACGGTTTACTAATTACGGCCTGTCGAGTTATGAAGGACGCCCGGCTTTAATCCCGAGTTCAATACGCGGAACCCCTGATATTCGACCGGAGCGGCAACGGGAGATTGAACTTGGTATAGACATGAGCCTACTCGCAAACAGAGCTGCTATTGAATTTACCTATTACGATCAGCACACAACAGATTTACTCTTGAATCGATCTCTTGCCCCGACAAGTGGATTTTTCAGTCAGCTTGTTAACGTCGGTACGTTGGATAATAAAGGTTTTGAAGTACTGTTGCGGGTAATCCCGGTTCAAAGAAGGGATTTTCAATGGACATCGACCTTTATCTATTCACAAAACAGAAATGAAGTGAACGGTTTGGAAGAGGATGTGTTAATTTTCGCCGGACAAGGATTTGGGTTGGTTGGTGCGCAAAATGGCGAACCGGTTGGGATATTTTACGGAAGCGCTTTTGAACGGGATGCCGGGGGGAATATTGTTCACGATGCCGGCGGACTTCCCGTC
>PWJF01000210.1 GCA_003560935.1 Ignavibacteriales bacterium | reverse complement strand
CTTTTCAACATCGACAACTTGTTGTCGATGTGCGGTACCTAAGCGCCTAAAACCATTTTTCCGATCCCGATCCCGATCCCGATCCCGATCCCGATCCCGATAGCGATAGCGATTTCTGGCATTGCCGCATAGTTCACAATATGAACGGGGTTCACTGAGGACTTACAACGCGCGGGCCTGGACACGCTCTCACTGAACACCTACCCTTCCACCCGCAAATTTTACCGCATCCGCCGGTGTTCCATCAATTGCATAGCCGAACATGGTTCCGTTCACATGGAAAGGATACACACGCACCGGCGAATTCATTGTAATTGCATGACCGACAGCGCTCTGCTGCCGGTCGGGGGCAACGACGATAACTTCACCTAACTCCCGTAGTGATTGCGCCAACGCAAATATTCCGGGAGCAAAAATACCGTCATCGTTCGATATAAGTATGCGTAATGGTTTCATTGTATTTTATGGAGTTTTCGATTCTATCAAATTAAAGAATCTTTAATATAACCAGAATCCGAATGGTTTTCAAGAATAGAAAGAAAAACCGCAAGCGGGCTATGACTTACGGTTTTCCATAGGGAGGATTAGGGGGAATTTAGGTGAATATCTTTAGTACTTTATATAACTCATTTGAATCAATATATTGTCATTATCGTTTATACTAACAGGCAACGTGTAGCTATCGTTCACGGAGAGCTCTTCCCGCCGGAAGTTATTCTCCTTTTGAATTTCAAGGAGTATATCCTCGTTTCCACGTAAGTGCACGTCCAATGAAACCGTATCAACTGAATACTGAATACTATGTGTATGTTCCAGGGAAACTCTAAATGCCGGCACAACCTCCACCTGAACTTGTGCTGAAGCTTTCCCCTCGGTCTGGCTGATGAGAGGATGCGAAACAACCACAGTGCTTATCATTACTATCATATACAGAAGTACACGCTGCTGCATTCATTACTCCAATCTGAATCGTCTGTTGTTCATCTACACTTGTGTATAGAGCAAATGCAGTGCCATGGTTTCAGATCGAAAAAACAGCTTATATGGTCTAAGTTAATGGATTTTTTACCGGCGGGGCAGAGCTGGTGGTTATTATTAAACACTCGGGTGATAATATGCAGCCACATTTTTACTATTTACCATAGTAAAGACGCAACTGCCTTCTTTCCTCTTCGTTAAGAGGACCATTAGGCGGGATACTCAACTTCTGGCCGGGGTAAATTAAATCGGGGTTTTTTATTTTATGTTGATTCGCTACCCAGATCTTCGGCCAGCGAACGGATAAATTATAGATTTCCGGAAGACCGGCTATATTCCAGAGGTTTTCCCCTCGACGCCGCTGGACGATGTAATATTGATCGCGAGAAAGCTCCGGTTGAACCGGTTCGGTCAATGCCTGCAACAAGTCAGGTTCCAACACCACAAGGAAGGCTTCATTGTAATTGTAAATGGCTTGGACAGCGTTAAGTATAACATCGGCATTCTTTCTTGACTCAATTGGTCCCAACCCGACAATAAACTTTCCGTTATTATGAATAAAATTGATAAACGGTTTAATTTTTAAATTTTCCTCAATTTCTTCCGCGACAGTATCTACCATTCGTCTCTCGTCATATTCACCGAGTAAAACCATATACGAATATCCGCTCAACGGTGATCGGGTAGAGGTAACGATTTTGGCATATGGAAACCCCATTTGTTTAAAATCTTCCATCATTGCGACAGCTTCGCGATAATTTTCTGTCGGTTCTGAAAGAACAGCGAATTTTTCCAAATATCGATTATAAGCGACGTTAAGGGTATCGATACCTTGTTGTTTTAGATAGTTTATAAATCTTTCTGCGGATTCCTTATAATCAAAAATTCCAAGCAAAATTTTATATTCCCGCCCATCAGTGAGCGTCGATTGAATAAAATCAATAGTATCATCATAAATACTCATGTCTTGCGATAGTATGGTGGTATCGGGTTGGTGGTCCGCATCCTCCGCAACCGCCATTAGATCATCCCGCAATACAAAGTCTAACCCATCGACATAATCACCATATTCACTCATTTCAATTGTGAACGAGTGTCGATCATATTCGGGTATTAACCCGGATATCCCCGCATTTTGATTATTTATTGAAATTGAATATGACGACGGCGGCAGTCCCGTCAAATAATACGTACCGTCCGAAAATGTTCGAACTGTCTTTTCATTTCCCGATATTAAATCTTTAACGGTAAGCCGGATACCACCGATACCGGTTGTTCCGCTTTCAGTTACCCGAACCACCCGTCCGCCGATCTCTCCGGTTACATATAACGGTATATCTATTTTCTTGAACGAGTTCGGATCGGCAATGAATGAAAATTCGTTAAATTCGGGGATCCAGAGCGGATTGGGAATATCATCTTCTTTAATATCGACGGAATACCGGACGTACGGCATGAGATGGTATGATCTCCGGATACCGTTGTTCGATGGCAGCTTTGAAACCGCCTGTCTGAATCGAACCGGTATATTCGAAACAACCGGTTCGTCGTTATCATATTCCCCGCTTCCGTCATAATCGATGAAAAACCGGAGTGACGCGGCGCCTCTTCCAACCATAGGCCTGTTATTGAACACTACTTTTCGATGGTTACTGTCATATGCTATTGAACCGTGTATCCTCTGTGAATAATGTGTCCGGTTCGTAATGTGACGTGTTCCCGCAACCGCCCGAAAATACGGCAGGTCGAATTGAAGCTGCAGATCTACGGAATGCAACTTCGGTAATCCCTGATAAGCATAGTGAACTTCCACTCTCCCTCCCATCCCGATGTGCCTCCCGATCGACACGCTTATGTTCTCCATACGTTGGAAGCGTGTACTGTAGCTAAATCGTGAACGAAGCAGAACACCCCTTAGCATCCCCTGATTCTGGAAGCGGTGCATCATTCCTGTCGAGAAATTGAATCGAACTTCATCCGAGGACGGGGTATTCGAATGATAAGATAGGACTCCGAGAGAGAACACCGTACCGCGTAAGGGTAGTGCAGCATCGGCAGAAAATCGCGTGGTGTTCCGGGTATCATATTGCAGGTGGCTCCCCATGAACCGAAGGGTCATCTTTTGTGAACCGACCGTAATAGGAAACAATCCATTAATATCGAATTGTTGTTGAAGACGAAGCGTAGTAATCCGGTTGTATCCATGATAGTTCGTATACCCCATGCCCAAACGCGACCGCATTCCCGTCAGCACGTCGGCACGTGCCCTGTAGTATAATGATGGAGCGATATCGATATCAACAAGATAACGCGTTCCGGGACGAAGCGTCACCGTTCCCGAACCGATGGGACGGTCACCGTAAATATCTTTGTAATAATCGACGCCGAGTGAGACGGACATTAACTTTGAAATCCCTGCATACGCACGTGCCTCTCCGGTTGTGTTGTTGGTGATATATGTCCGACCGAAACTGAGGTTATAATGAACCTCCCCCGGTGATAAAAACGTGTACGGAATTTCAATTCTCCGTTGTTCTGCAGCAAAGCCTCCTCCGGGACCGTATGCCTTTACATGAATCATCGAGGAACCGTAGACCAGAGGTATATCAAAACTGTATTGTCCTGCTTCGTCGGCCACAGTCATATCATATAACCGGTTGTTAATGTAGAGCTCAACATCCCACCCCGGTTCCGTTTCATCGTTGTATGTGTATACGCTAAATACCCGCCTCGGCTCGACCGGTTGATTCGTTAATCGTACCCCGTGTATATTTGTACGCACAAGACCTTCCGTAAAGACTTCGCCGAGCGAGAGCTGGGTGAGATACGGGTTATCGTCGAACACCCGCCGCCACCGGTATCTGAATGTGGATGATCTATACACACCGGGTGAGAATCCGCCGTACGTCGATACATTCACATCTCCTCCGGCGAGTTCCGCACCACCCTCAAGTGTGTATGAATAATGCTGTTGCCCGTCGGAGAATTGCATAGAAGTAAATCTGTAATCGAGAATACCTCCGTTCAACCACGACCGGTTCCTGTCGTATTTCAACGGTGCGTGCGGTGTGAGAAATGCCAATACATCTTTCGATCCATTCCTTATTCTCCGGTTGTACCGTTCGACTACCGGCATAGTGTGCGATGAAAGTAAAGTGAGCGTCAGATTACTGCTGTTGACGATAAAGGTAATATCGAACACCTTATTAAATAAATCCGGATGTACGAAAAACTCATTGTGATATTGAACAAAGTCGTCTGCCCATATGGAGAACGTTTTTGTATTGATTTGTGCGCGGCCGTGCGGAAAATCTATTATATATGAGTTATCTTCGGAAAGAAAAAAACCGTTAATGCGGCCTTTGACGTAATCGATTTCATGGTTTATCTGAAGTGTGTAGAAAAGGTCACCGACCGGCAAAAAAATTGTGCCGTCTACATAGATACCTGTTATCATGGTATTGACGATCTGACGATGGCGAAAGGAAAGAAATACTTCGTCATATTCCAATACGCTTCCCCCGGGAGCGGGTAGTGATAAAGACGAAATAAGAGTTGTAATAAGGATTATGTAGAATCCATACCGCATTATTATCGAATTGTTAATGTGAATTTTCGTGTTACATCGTCTATTTTCAATATATAGTTGAGCGGGATATCGGTTCTATCTTTTGTTGTTAGTGTGATCTCACCCTGATACGTCCCCGGTTTAAGCACGTTATTATCAATCTGAAAACGTCTGACGAGATCATAGTATACAGCGAGAGACTGTGTTGTTTCTTTGACAAGCTGGTGCCTTTCGTTATATATCCTCAGATGCGCCGAACCGAGAAACGGCGAATTACCGGTTCTGAGGAGGGACGCATAAACATTAAAAGAAGAGTTGTCACGGTCGGTATATATGTCTTTTATCTCAATACCGGTCGTCACTTTTCCGTGCCGGTACATCAAAGCGCTAACCTGATTAAAGCGAAAATTAACCTGGGCCGACAGGCCGTCGGTTTTATTATCATTGGTCCCGTTAACGCGTATCGATGAAGTGATAATTCTCGCCGTATACGTTCCGTCGTCAAGTTGTCGCGGTGCTCTAATATTCAGACGGACCGTTTGTTCACGGAACGGTTCAAGAATAAAACGTCGCGGGAATGCTCGGACCCAATCTGATGCGGAGAACATTCCGCTGTCGGGTTCGTCGACATACTGCATTGACACATTTCCCGTTTCATCCGAGACGGGATAGCCGTACTGGAACGATATGGAAATTTCCTGCCGTTGAGCCGACTGGTTTACAACAACGAAACTTCCGTACGGATGTTCCCTATCCACAATCACCAGTGGTGGAGCGATTGTCACCTGTGCTTCCGAAATGCTGAATTGGAATATTACAAGTATCCATACTATGAAATATTTCGTGCTCATAAATCCGTTCTGTCGACAACGATAGTCACCGTACTCATATACTGACCCGCAGGTTGTTGCGGCTCGGTCGTAATTATTCCGCCGAGCCTGACATAAACTATTCTGTTACCCGGGTTAAAGGCCGCACTTGTTCCAACCGCAGGGTGAAACTGATTTCCCCCCGGGGGTACTTGATCCACCCGTCTGCTCCAACCGGCACTCGTTTCGTTGAATGACAACGGTATCGAACCCGACCCGTCGATGCGCATCAGTGATGCCGGCAATAGAAACGATATATAAATATCAGCCCGCCGCGGCCCAGAAATCTGGAAAAACGCTGTTTCTTGATCCGCAAGCTCTATCGTTCTTATCTGCCCGATTCCGGAAAGAAGCGTACCGAACACAAGATCGCGCTCTGTTGTTACAATCAATTCTTCATCCTGACCGTATAACGGCGCAGTCGATAGAAATACGATACCGGATAGGACTATATATATTCTTATAGATTTCACGGGCGGCCACGAGAGATAAATACAGGTGAATAAAATTAGACAGAATGAACATGCTTACCAATCGTTGTAAGTTGATGTATTGGTGTTTCGTGTTAATCCTGCCCGAAAAATATGATTTTATAAATCCGTATATAGCGCAGCTACCTCATAATCACCCGAATACACACCTGCTGCCTGATCCCCGGCGAGAGATATGCCGCCTCCCAACCAGAGGTAAACTTCGTTACCGTTTGTTTGTAGGGTTCCTCCCCCCGCTGTAACCCAACCATTAAGCAAGGTTAAAGTCGAGCCGGTCGCATCGTCGGAACGGTACGGATCGAACGCAGTAAATGTAATATCCGCACCCGGACCGCTTAGTATTCCGGGAGGCGTAAGCGTCACGGTGATATTCACATCGGAAGTAGCACCGATTCTAAACATTGCCGCGTTACCGGTTTCGTTTGAAAGCACGTCTTTGGCATTTCCCTGCACCATTGTTCCGAATTCAAGGTCCTGCTCGGCCGATACTTCCATAGCCCCAACCACAGTAACCGTAACCGATGCTACATCGGAAGCGGATTCCCCCTGCGAAAACGAAACGCCGGTAAACAATACGATGCAGGCTGTGATGAGAATGAGATGTTTCATTTTATACCCCCTGTTAGTTAATCCTGAATTGTGTGTATTTAGTTTATTGTTATATATAAGTACATTCTAAAATCAGCCCAGTGTTTCTATAGTAAAGATACGCTTTACCCGATCAACTGTCCGTGATTACACGCACACCGGAACCTGGGTCACAACTGATTACCAAATGTGTCGTAAAATCCAACAGTTTGATGGTTTAGCGTAATATTTGTGCGATTATTTATCGCAAACGACGTGCCAATGAATAAATATAGCAATTTTATTAAATTTCATATATTTTGAATTTGAACGGATATTACATTATGTAACTTGAAGTAACTTTGTTACTTAAACTTTGAAAAATGTTCATATTGAGATCGGCTTTGTTGATGAATCCATCTGCCAGAGCGTTGCTTGCAAGCTGACGATACCGGTCATCAGCATGCATCGTCAGGAAGACAACTTTAATATCGGGAAGTGAGCGTTTTATCTCCCGTGCGGCATCAAAACCGCTACATCCCGGCATGTTGATGTCCATTAAAATAACATCGGGATGCAGGCTTTGTGCCTGCCGGACGGCCTCATTACCGTCGCTTGCCTCTCCAACAACTTCAACCTTATTATGCTTTTTTAGAAATAGACGTATCGCCCTCCGAAAACCGGCATGATCATCGGCGAGAAGTATTCGTACCTTTGTGTTCATATACGATCTCCGTTCATGAATTAAAAAACAGTCGCTTAGGAAACGCACGTATATGGTACGAACAACTATCTCTATCTACAATCCGTTATTGTACGTAATTTTAAAATTACGGTGAGCACCGTAGTGAGCGGGGGGATGGTTAATATTTATTTATCCGGTTTAACCTTCGACGCTACGATCCCGCGCTGTACTGCGTACCGGACAAGATTAGCGACATCATGAATATCCAGCTTTTGCATGATGTTAGTCCGGTGAGTGTCGACCGTGCGGTGACTGATGAAGAGTTTCTTACCGATCTCCTGATTGGTGAATCCTTCGGCGACGAGTGTAAGAATTTCTTTCTCTCTACGGGTTAGCGGAACATCGTCGCTGCCTTCGATTTGCCGCCTGCCTTCCTCACGGCGTGTAAATCCTTCCGCAAGGACCTCCGATACACGCGAGCTGAAATACCGCTTGCCTTTCGCGACAGT
>PWJF01000094.1 GCA_003560935.1 Ignavibacteriales bacterium | reverse complement strand
TCCGAGATGGGTTATACCTGCTACTGAATCGGCGGTTAGCTCAATTATTCCGCCTTTCGGATATTCCTCCGGTTGTAAAATACCGTTATAGCCGTCGCGAATACCGTAACATTTCCATCCGCGATTTAAAGCCGATAATACAACCGCACGGATAACCGCGTTCAGTCCCGGAGCGTCCCCGCCTCCGGTATTGATTGCGATCTTTTTTATGGTATTTTGTTTCATTTTGCCTTTGATGTATTATGCTCGAATAGTGAATGTCTCAGTAAAAATAGCAATCACAACGCATTAAACAAAATCCGATCGTTGTTTACTTTAGGATAAATGTGTAAATTATATATATGGGAAAAGTCATATCGGTTGCATTACCCAAAGGCGGGGTTGGTAAGACAACCACTGCTGTAAATCTTGCGGCAAGTTTTGCCGTTGCCGAAAAGCGCGTGCTGGTAATAGACCTCGATACATCCGGCGCTGCAGGTATTTCACTCGGGTTTAACAATACGAATCGTCATCCCGGCGTATTTGATATCTTCAGCTACACGCGTTCAATCGAACAATGCACACAACCTACCGATCTACCTTTACTGGATTTTGTTCCCATGAACCCTCTATCACCGGTTGATGAAGATAGAATGAACAGAATGTCCGAAAACAAAATGCTGCTGCATCATTCACTTATACCGGTAAAGGGCACGTACGATTATATTATATTCGACTGTCCGCCGTATGCGCGCGGACTCATGGCGGCTGCGATTGTTGCATCCGACACGGTACTTATACCTGCAAAATCCGGTCATTTAACGCTTGACGCGATCGATAAACTCTTCGATTATTTTAAATGGATCGGACTGTTTACCAACAAACCCGTGCGAATAGAGGGTATCGTTCGTACGATGCACGAACCGCGTACAAAAGTGGGATTACGAACAGATCACGATCTTTGTGAAAAATATAGCAGCCTCGTGCTCAAAACGATAATTCCAAAAAACAGTACTCTTTCAGAATCTTCGTATTACGGTAAACCGGCGATTATATATAACGCAAACTCGAAAGGATCTATCGCCTACCTCGCGCTTGCACAGGAGCTTATGAATAAAGACGGATATATATGAATCAAAGCGGTGACGAAGAACGGTTAGTTTTTCTCGAAAATCTTCGTGCTGTGGTAATAGTGTTTATAATTGTGCTGCATGGGTCGATGACATACATGACGTACGCGCCCGAATGGTGGTATGTCGTGGATCCGGAAACGAGTGGGTTTTTTACCATTCTTGCATTACTCATCGATGTTCCCGTGATGTTCATTTTGTTATTCATTGCCGGATATTTTGTATACCCGTCGGTAGTCAAACGTCGGGGGGGTGAATTCATGCGGAATAAATTTAAACGGATCGGGATTCCATGGCTCATCGGCGTGTTTTTCCTCGCACCGCCAATCGCATACCTGATCGTATTATCGCGTAATCTTCCTATACCGTATGCGTTATTTCTTGAAGAGCATTTCTGGACGGAATATTTTCAACAGTCGGTTTACTGGTTTCTCGGTGTGTTGTTCCTTCTCTTTGGAACGGTACGTTTGTTGTACTCAGCAAGCGTTTCGTTCCGTTCACTCCGGTTATCGTATATAGAACCGACATGGACGAAAATTGCGATATTTTTAGGTGTTATGAGCACGGGTTTTTTTATAATAAATATGTCGGTTCCCGTCGATACATGGAGACATTACGGTTATCTGATAATGGTACAGCCGGTCCGGATCCCGCTATATATAGGCTATTTTTATCTCGGCGTCTATGCATTTAAGAACGGTTGGTTTCGCGACTCCGGTTTTTTGCCGGATGTCAAACTCTGGTTTCCTCTTACCGCATTCTCTGCCGCAGCATATGTAACGGCACATTTTGCACTCGATTATGAACTCGGACCTTTTATATCGATATCTGCTGTAACTGCAATAACCTTCAACATGTTTTGCTATTCGTCGATAATGAGCTTGGTTGCATTGTTCCGGAAGTACATGAACGGACACAATATGTTCTGGAAAAGTCAGGCACGAAACACATACGGCATGTATTATCTTCATCCGTTGATCCTGTTTCCGCTAGCCCTGTATATGGTGCAGGTTGAGATATCCATATTCATTAAAGCTCCCGTGATAATTATAGTGACATGGTTTGTATCCTGGCTGATAAGCACGGCGGTGTTAACTCGATCGCCCATTTTACGTGATATATTCTAACCAAAAACAATGACAGGAGGAATGTATGGCTGGAAAAATAGCGGCTGCATTTTCCGGAGGCGGGGCAAAAGGAATGGTGCAGGTTGGAAACCTCGACGTCGCATTGAATGAATACGGCGTGACATTCGATATCGTCAGCGGCATAAGCGTTGGGGCACTTACCGCGACGATGGTGGCGCAGAAGAAGTTCGACCGGTATAAAGAACTTTTCTTCTCCCTGCGAAACCGCGACATCTTCACCGGATCAATGACCAACCCGATTAATATAGCGAAAATAGCTTTCGGACAGAATTATATCTTCAACAACAATCCACTCTGGGACCTCATACAACGGGAGATAGATCCCCGCGAATTTACGATGGACGTAAAGATCGGTGTAGTCGATATTATCACCGGAAAATTTCTAAGCTACGATTACCGGCACGAAAGAAAGGAAGTCGAGGTGACCGTAAACGGTGAGGAGGTTCTCAGGGTAGCACCCGTCGAAGACTATGTAAATGCATACAGGTTGGCTGTATTGGCAAGTACAGCGATACCGGTCACGTTTCCGCCGGTGGAAATGGGAGAACAAATTGTTGTCGACGGCGGTGTGCACATGATTTCCCCGCTCGGAAATCTTATCGATGAAGATCCGGCCGAGGTCTATATTTTCAACTGCGAACCGCAAATGCCGAAGGTAATAGAACGCGGCAAGAAAAACATTTTCCAGGTTGGGATCCGCAGTCTCGAGCTTGTGCTCAACAGGATCATTCTCGGTGATATACGGGAGTTCAATAGGATCAACCTGAATGTAAAAGAAGCCGCGAAGAAGGGGGTAACGCTTCATAATGAAAACGGGAAACCGTATAAGCATTACCGGACATTCTTATTTGAGCCGTCCATCGATATGGGCGAAACATTGGATTTCTCCCGGGAGACCCAGCGAATGCGATACGATCACGGTGTTGAAATAGCGCGGGAGGTGTTGAAGAGGAAGAGGAGGAAAAGGGGCGGGAAGTGAGTGGGGGCGGTTTCGTATAATACGAGGGATGTTGAGGGTATAATAAAGGAATACGCTTCATACGATTGAAAAATATTTTCGGAATATCGTAAAAGTATATTTGGGTATTTTTCTCCTTTGATGTATCTATATAAATAATCGTAGTATGAGGCTAAATTACCGACTTCACGCTTTTTTTAAACGAAACACATCTTCAAACCTTCAAAATAACCGGTTCTGCCGTAAATAATCTGGAAATGGCTTTAATCACAGCGTGAAGTTTCATCGATCACCTTAAACACTAAGGGAGGGCCGTACTATGGGCAAATATTCCTATCTTCTTGTTTTTTCCATTATACTTGTATCTTTTTTTCCGTTGCTGGTATTTGGTGAAAGTGGTACCATAACCGGTACGATTACCGACGCAGAGACGGGCGATCCGCTTCCGGGCGCTAACGTTCTAGTCGTAGGAACGCTGCTCGGTGGTGCTGCGGGTACCGACGGTGAGTATACCATAACCGGTGTCCCTGCGGGAGAAAACAGACTTGAAGCGCGGTTTGTAGGCTACCGGACAATACGTCAAACCGTCACTGTCGCTGCCGATGAGAGACTCGAAGTAAACTTTGAGATGGCACAGACGATGGTGCGTTTTGATGAGATTGTAGTTACCGGAGTTGGAGGCGAGGTAGCCATTCGGGAGATCGGTCATTCGATTTCACGTCTTAACATTGCCGAGTTGGAATTCCCCGGAGTCAACGTTGACGATATGTTAAGTGGACGTGTACCTTCCATGACCGTAAATCCCGGCTCGGGGACTATGGGAGCGGGGGCTGCTATTCGGCTAAGAGGTAACACTAGCATATCGCAGAGTAACCAACCCCTTGTATACATTGACGGTATACGGCAAAGCTCTGACACGTACCCGCTGAACGCTTCCCAGGGTGCTGCTTTCTGGCAGACACCGCAATCCACCGCAAGTCCTTTGAACGACTTAAATCCTCTTGACATAGAGCGGGTTGAGATAATCAAGGGTGCTTCTGCAACGACGCTATATGGATCGGAGGCGGCATCGGGGGTAATACAGATGTTTACTAAAAGAGGTGAGGCAGGAGCCCCACGGTGGACATATCAGACAAACCAGAGAATAGCACGTGTACAGCCGTTTGGGTCGGATGAAAACCCATACTTAAACATGAAACCCTTCTATCGAACTGCATACGGGCAACAACACGTTGTATCCGTCAGTGGAGGCGTAAGGGATGTTAATTATTATATTTCTGCTTTATACGATAAAGGACAGGGAATAAAATTAAATGACAAGGAAGAACGTTATGCGATAAGAGGTAACTTCGGAATGAGGCCGAGTGCAAGTCTTTCGCTTGACTGGCATCTCTTTTATTCCGATCACGATTTGCAGATAACCCAAACAGGAAACAATCTTTATAGTTTGGAATTTAATGCTTTCCGTGCCCCGGGTGGGCCGGTGGGAACGGACGATCCGGATGTTATCGCGGAACTTCTCGACGCATACGTCACTCAGAATAACGTCCGTTTCTCAACAAGCATTAACGCACGTCATCTTACCTCTGCGAACCTTATAAACAGAGTTATTGTCGGACTCGACCGGATGTCCATGGATGGACGGCACATTACGCCATTTGGATTCATTCTCCTGAGCGGAGGTTCAATCGCCCAACAGAACTGGGTAAGTCAGGCGCTCACATTGGATTATATGGGTACCTACTCGGTTGGAATTTCAAACGATCTCAGGATGAGATTATCCTGGGGAGGACAATACATATCTCATGAGACTGTAACGCTGGATGGATGGGGAACCGGACTTCCGGGACCCGGTGAACACACCTTAAGCAGTGCAGCGAGCAGGTTGACATTTAGCAGTGAATTTAGGGTAATTGACGCCGGTGCGTTTACCGAGGCAAGTTTTAATTACAGGGATCGAGCTTTCTTTACAATCGGTACCCGTGTTGACGGTAATAGTCAGTTCGGCGAGGATTTAGGGCTCCAGGTTTACCCGAAATTTAGTACATCGTATGTGATTTCCGATGCAGCATTCTGGCCGGGTGTTTTGGCAGACGAGATGCGCCTGCGCCTTGCATTTGGAATGGCAGGACGCGCTCCGGGTCCGTTTGATGCAGTCAGGACATGGAATCCCATTACCTACGCCGGCCAGGCAGGTTTCGTACCATTCAACATAGGAAATCCTGACCTTGGTCCCGAACGGACACGCGAGCTGGAGATTGGATTTGAATCGGCTCATTTTAATGAACGGTTATCACTTGGATTCAGTTATTACGATCAGGTAACCGATGACGCTCTTCTCGGGTTCCCGCAGGAGCTTACCAAGGGTGTCTGGCGTTCACAGATTACGAATGTCGGAGAGGTTGAAACATGGGGAATCGAACTTGAAGCTTCGGGAATTATTGTGCAGAGACCGAATTTCTCATTAGAACTCGGTGCAAGTTTTTCAACCATCAATAGTAAAGTAACGGATATGGATGGGGTGGAACCGATCAATGTGTTGCTCGGCTATCAGTGGGTTGAAGAAGGGCAACCCCTTCCAGTTTACCGCGGACCGAGAATCCTAAATCCTGATGAATTCGCCGATCCCGAGGTTGAAGCTAACTATCATTGGGGTCCTTCGGTACCGACCCATATTATCAGCCCGCATATAAATATTGGACTACCCGGAGGGCTTCGCCTCTCCTTCCTGGGTGAGTTTCAGGGTGGTCACTATATTGTACAGCACGCACAATGGAATATGGTCAATCGAGGCGCTGGTTCTCCGGCTGACGGTTGCGTAGCTGCCTACAGTATTATGGGGCATGGAGAATTTGATGACACGGCACCTGAATGGGGTCAGATCAATGCATGGCAGAGGGCACATTGCTATGCCGAGAGCCAATTATCGGGCACCTTCATTGAACCTGCCGACTTTTTCAAAATCCGTGATCTCTCATTAACCGTCCCGTTAGGTCGCTTGATTTCAGTGGCTCAGAGTGCTTCTCTAACGTTTTCAGTTAGAAACATCAGGGTATGGACGCACTCAGACTTTAGCGCATTCGATCCGGAAATGATCTGGGCGCGTACAGGTCTCGTATCCCTTACTACCGGTATTCCTGAAGCGACTCCCGCTCCATGGCGAGGTAATGTAGCATTCAGGATAATGTTCTAAACCGGGAGATACGAAACCACAATGAGAGTTAAATGTTATCACTAAGGAGGGAAAAAATTATGGTAAATACTATCTCAAAAAAATCATTGGATTGGGTTGCCGGATGTGTTATCGTGACAGTATTTCTGATCTTTATATCCTGTGACTTTGAAGTCACCAACCCCGGTCCCGTCCAGGATGACTTCCTTGATGATCCAGGCGCTCACAGCGCTATTATTCAGGGAGCTAAATATTCTATAATGACGGCTCATTGGATGTCAAGCTACTTTAGTGAAGAAAGTGTTTTGATGATTAACCGGAACGGACGTATTTTCTGTTGTCCGAAAGTTCCGCCGGTTTTGGGCAGACTCGTTTGGGACGACGCATATATTTGGTATCCCTGGAGAGAAGCCCATCAGGCGCGATTTGTTGCGGTAGATGCATTCGAGCGTTTCTCGCGAGTAATAGGTGAAGACGAAGTATGGGAATATGAGAATGCAGCCTGGGCTAAGTTTCTCGCCGGAATATCTTATAAACTTCTGGGTGAGAATATGTGCGAAGCTGTGATCGATGGAAGCGAGGCGATGCCGAACAGTGTTTATTGGGAGCGTGCTGAAGATTCGTTTCAGGATGCAATACAAATAGCACAGGATATCGGCAATAGTGAAATTGAAATGGCGGCAACGGCTGCAATGGCTGTCGTTCTCGGACCGGGGCTCGGCAGGTGGACGGAAGCTGTACAATACTCGCAGCAGATCCCCGATGATTTTGTCTACCAAGTCGAGCATAGCAGCGATGAGCCGAGCCAGTATAATCATATGTGGTACCTTGGTGCCGGCGATCCGTGGGAGGACTGGACTGTGTATGGCACTTTCTTTGAGGATTACTATCTTGATACGGGAGATCCCCGCACTACGTGGGTCGACCATGAAACAGATGATACTCCGATGGGACTTCCCTGGTACGAGCAACAGAAGTACACTTCGGCGTCCGATAATGTTGATATGATATCAGGCAGGGAGATGAGATTCATCGAAGCTGAAGCTGAACTTCGGGCAGGAAACTGGCAGGGTGCTATGAACATCATTAATGATCTGAGAACATCAATTGTTAGTGAGACTACTGATGAACAGCTTGAAGAACGAACAGCCGAAAATGAGGTGGAAGCCTGGGCGCACCTCTATGAAGAACGGAGAGTTGAGTTCTGGCTCGAGGGTAAAAGAATGTTCGATCTCCGTAGATGGATTGACGACAACCTGCCGGTTGAATTCGAAGACGTGAGTCAT
>PWJF01000113.1 GCA_003560935.1 Ignavibacteriales bacterium | reverse complement strand
GAGCCGGTCTTCGACAAATGCAACGGCTTTCCGGTAAAATGCGAATGCATTGTTGAAATCATTCATCACATCGTACACCCGTGCAATATTTATATATGCCCGTATGATTTCATAGGATTGACCGGCACGCTCTGCCAATGCTGCCGATTCGAGATATTGATTGAGCGCCTTGCGGAAATTTCCCCTGGAAAAATTAATCTCACCGAGCATACTCAAATCGATTGCCTGGGCGACCGGATCGTTCATTTCCCTTCCGATTCGCAGCGATGTTTCGAGTCGGGGTACGGCTTTATCGAACTTGCCGAGGATGGTATACAGGATGCCGAGATTACCGGTAAAGCTCCGGTGATAGTATCGTCGACCGGACTCATCGGTATCGATATACTGCGCAATTTCCAGGCCGCGAAGATACACCTCCTCCGCTTCCGTATAAAAGCCGGTATCCTTATACAAAATCCCCAACTCATTATACACTCCCGAGAGCCGCCAGTAATCTTCCGCCTGTTTAAAAAATTCTTTTGCATCGTTCAGGCACTCGATCGCCTCATCGATCAGCCCCGCCAGTTGATAGCTGCCCGCGAGGAAAATACCGGCACGGTGATATAAATGCGGATCCAGCCTGTGTTTTTGTACAAGCCGGCGCGCTTCCTCAAGAAAGCTTATCGAAGAATCGTATTTTGCCTCGTGCTGATATATAAATCCGAGACCGGTCAGCGCGTACACCTCACCCGACCGATACGCATCTCTCTGCGATCGATCGAGTGCGGTTAACGCCAACCGTCTGCCGTCACGGTACCGGCGTGATCGGATTGCAGTATCCATTTCATCAAAAAGTGAATCTATGTCCGGATGCGGTTCCTCCGCAACCGGTTCGTACTTTTCTACTGCCGTATCGGAGAACGACAGCAAGACAAATGTCAGAACGGCCGTGACCAGAAAAAGTAAAACGGCATAGGTTGGTTTCATCGGGATACCGATTCTATTATATGTAAGAGACTGTCAGCTTCCGCAGAAAACCTTTCCGAGGTTACAGATAAATCACGCAAGAGTTCACCGGCTTGTTCCGGATTATTCATCATCAAATGTGCATGTGCGGTATACCACATCGCTTCGTCGCGATAGACCGAGTTCATGACGGTATCCGTCTTGAGTTGATCGATTCCTTCGCGGTATTCTCCGTTCAAGAGCGATGTGATACCGTAAAAAAACCGGTACTGCGGATTATCGGGCTCTTGGTAAACGATATTATGCAACACCGCCGCCGCAGAAGTAAAGTCGCCGTCGATATAGTGTTCCATACCGGTTTGAAATAGCTCCTGAATTCCATCTCCCCGCAGTGCAGGGGGAACATACAGCGTCGGTGTAATTTCTATCAGTTCCGCATACGGATTCATTTCAGGACGTACTAAAAAAAATATCAATACAACTATAACACCGGCGGCAACACCTGCCGGGATCAGCTTACGGGAGAAAAAAAAATCAAACAGGTTGTTGAAATTAAATCCCGTACGTGTGACCGGTTGTATTTCCGCGGCAAGTTTTTTACCGCCAACGTCCAATACGTCCGCCGCTTCGAGAAGCTTAGTACACATACTGCATGAACGAAGATGCTCCTCTATGTTCCGTTTGCGCTGCGGATCGAGCGTACCTTCATAATATCTCACCGTCTCATCGGTTGTGAGATGTTCGGCCCGATCCTGCCGGAAATCATTAAGCAATGCGTCAATCTGTTTGTACGGTTCTATCAATTGCCGGCATTCCTCGCAGCCGGCAAGGTGCGTCTCGAATTCATCGCGCTCCTCCGGCGACAATTCACCGTCGAGATACACGGATATCTTATGATGGATATGGTTATTGTTACTCTTCATCATTGAGGTTCTTCCTTTTCGTCTTTAAGTTAGTGGTAGATATCTCTACCTGTTTGTCGAAATCAAACCCGTGTTTTTTTAAATACTGCAATAATTGAGTCCGTTTTTTAAACAGCAGGTTACCGATATACGAAATCGATACGGTAATGTTATACTGGAGGGCTTTTTGGCATATTTCAGCGTAACTTCTCTCCTCGAGCCAGCGCATTTTCATGACAAACGCATCTTTTTCATCGGCATCCTGAAGAAAGCGGTCGATGAGATTGTACAGTTCACGTGACGATTCATCATTATCCCCGGGTATATCTCTCTGATGTATCGGTTCCGTGCGTTGTCCCATAAGCATTTCGCGGCGCAGCGCGTCGATCAATTTATAGCGTATAACCGACCATAGGTACGTCGAAAGCGCACTCTCGCCTTTATACCGGCGAAGAATCGCGGAATCGTTATTCACCATTATGGCGACGATGATATCCTGTTTGATGTTTTCCCTGTCACGAAAAGAAGTGCCTTTGTTTTCAAGCGTCCGTATCGCCCGTTCGGTCAACCTTTCAACGAACGTATGGAGAGATGTTTCTGCCCGCTTATTGCCGGTCAGAAATTGTTCGACCAGGACAACGTCGTTGTTATCCTCCCTATTTCTCTTCAGGAAGAGCATCGCAGCACTCTGACTCTTTGTGGGTAGTAAAAAATTGTACATAACACAACTAAAAAAGTCAAGTTTTCGGGAAAAATATTTTTTTCCCGGGGTGTAAAAAATATGTGTGTTGATTTCGACAAATAGATATAATCCGGGACATACAGCATTCCCCAATAATTACTTATGTAGAGGAATTAACGGGAGGACAAAATGAAAACTCTTTTCTTCACCGCATATTTTATGCTCTTTGCTTTCATAGCGGCAAAACCGTCAGATATACCCCGAACGATCACCCAACAGGGCATCCTGACTTCGAGCGACGGCACAGCGATCGAAGACGGGATGTACTCACTCACGCTGCACATTTATGATGTAGAAACCTCAGGCAATCCATTGTGGACCGAAACACAAACCGTTTCCATAATAAACGGTCTGTTTACCGTTCAACTCGGAAACAATGAGCCGCTCGATCTTGATTTCGATACACAATACTGGCTCGGTATCTCGGTGGAGGGCGGCGACGAGCTCGAGCCGCGCATACCTTTCAGCCCGGTCCCGTACTCATTTCACGCATACTCGGTGCCTGACGGCTCCATCTCCACGGCAAAGCTTGCCGAGAGCGCAGTAAAATCATCTCATCTAGCGCCGGATTTAAATATTAATACAACAGGTTTCATTGAAGCGAGCTCATTTATTGGAGACGGATCTCAATTAACGAATCTAACGGTGGAGGGTTTTAATCTACCGTTTGAAGGCGAGGCATCGTTTGACGAAGAATATGCACTGAGCATAACGAATACCGGATATGGAATAAGAGGATGGTCGACAGCTCCAACGGGACGTAGGTATGGTGTCTTTGGATTAACAGAGTCAAGCGTCGGAAGGGGAGTCCATGGTGAAGGTCACTTTGGTGTTTCTGGATTGTCATGGTCACCCGGCGGGCTTGGGGTCATTGGTCAGGCACTCGATGCAGGCCAACTCATTTCTTTTGGAGTACGCGGAGATTCACATTCAACCACAGGGATAGGAGTCTATGGTTGGGCACTTGCTTCAAGCGGCAATACACAAGGTGTCTGGGGAACATCTAACTCAACAAGCGGAATTGGGGTTTTTGGTTCGGCGCGTGCATCAAGCGGCGTGACATATGGGGTTTTTGGTCGAGCATATTCACCGGATGGGAGAGGAGTATACGGCAAAGGCAGAAGTGGTTGGGGATATCTGGGTGGAGAGTATGGAGTTTACGGGGAACATAACAACGGAAATTATGGTAGATTAGGTACAGTTGGCAGCGGTGTGGTGGGGCGTTCAAATACATCAAACGGCATTGGAATTATGGGTATCCAGGGTGCTGATGCTCTCCGGGCTGGTCATTTTGGGGGTAATGTACACATTACCGGTACCCTTTCCAAAGGCGGCGGCTCGTTTGAAATAGACCATCCTCTCAATCCTGAAAACATGGTACTCCGGCACAGCTTTGTGGAATCACCCGATATGATGAATGTCTACAACGGCAATGTGGTAACGGACGCAGCGGGAGAAGCCGTCGTACATCTTCCCGATTACTTTGAAGTACTGAATAAAGATTTCAGGTATCAGTTAACTGTCATCGGTGAGTTTGCACAGGCGATCATTGCAGAAGAAATTGTACACAACCGTTTTGTAATACGCTCCGATAAACCGAACGTGAAAGTCTCCTGGCAGGTTACCGGTATCAGAAAAGACCGGTGGGCTGAAGAAAACAGGATCGTTGTAGAAGAATATAAATCACCTGAAACACGCGGCTTTTATATTCACCCTGACCTTTTCGGTCAGCCCGAGACCCGCTCTATGGAGTGGGGACTGCAACCCGAATATATGAAGCAGATGAGCGAAGAAAGAGAGCATATAGAGAAAGTGCGACTGCAGATTGATGAAAAGCAAATACGTTTGGATGAAGCGAAGGAACGATTTTTATTGGAAGAAACGCCGGAGAGAAGTGAACCGGAGCGGAGATAAGGGAATAAAGAACCATATAAGGGAATAACACAATGAATAAAAAAATATTCTTATCGATTTTTTTTGTACCGGTCGTCATTTATTTCTCACACGATAATCTTCACGCGCAATACCGGATAGATGCATGGACGATCAGCGGCGGGGGAGGAACAGTATCAGGTAGTTCCCATACCATCACCGGTGTGCTTGGAGAAACACTTACCGGTCTGGCAGAGAACGACAGCCACCTTATACACTTGGGTTTTTTATCCACTGTAGTATCATCGCCGGTTACACGTGTTGAACAGACGGACGATCTTATTCCACTAAAGTTCAATTTAGAGCAGAATTACCCAAACCCCTTTAATCCTTCAACGACAATACGGTTTTCTATTCCTCAATCGGAACACGTCACTCTTCTGGTATATGACCTATTGGGTCGACCGATTGCAACGCTCGTCGACGAGCAACTGGAACCCGGTGAATACTCCGCGGTATTCGATGCAGAGGGCATCGCGAGCGGTATGTATATATACCGGATACGGGCAGGTGCTGACGTATTTAGCCGGCGTATGATTTTATTGAGGTAGGGAGATTAAGCAAAAAGTGAGGCAAGCGAAGCGGTATTAACGAGGTCGGTCGGATGGTGAGTTGGGCTCGAAATGCAGATAAAGTCAAGTATACGCGAAAAATATTTTTTCTCGGGGTGTAAAAAATATGTGCCTGTGATTTCGACAAATAAATATAATCCGGAACAGACAGCATTCCCCGGTAATTATGTATGTCGAAAAATAACAAGGAGAGACTCATGGATGGTTATTTCCGCGATTCGAGCGCATCGAACTCACGGGAAATTGTCAGTCATTTCACCGCAAACCTTTATATTTATCTATTATTATCTGTTATAGCATTTTTACTGCCGGGATGTACCGATACCACCTCTCCGCTGACGGACGAGGACGATAACGGTGAACCGGTCACATATACCGTCTCGGGTGTTGTTAGCGATCGCTATGGTGAGGGTGTACAGGGAGTCGATCTGACATTCGGCGATTTCGGAACGGTAACCACCGGTCAGGACGGCGGGTGGAGCATGTCAGGACTCGAAGGCAAGGTGGTGATTACGGCCCGGAGGCACGGATGGTTTCTTCAGCCCGACAGCATCACGGTGGAAAGTGAAGCGACAGACCTGGAGTTCACTGCGACACCATCAGAAATTGCCTTCGTTTCAAATCGGGGCGGTGATGACTCCGACGGGTTTTTCTCCATCTATGTGATGAACGCGGATGGATCGAACGTCACCCGGCTTGCGAACACCGGCAGGGGTAACATGGCACCCGCATGGTCGCCGGACGGGCGGCGCATCGCCTTTCAGTCGTTCGACGGGCTCCAGGAAGATATCTACGTGATGAACGCAGACGGGTCCGGTATAACACGGTTAACAGACAGCGGTGCGGACGATATGTCCCCCACCTGGTCTCCCGACGGATCTCAAATAGCGTTTATATCGTACCGTGACGGTAATCCCCGGATTTATCTTATGAATGCGGATGGGACCGACCAGAATTGGATAGCAGCTTTATTCAACTATAGATTTCCCGACTGGTCCCGGGTTGAAAATCATATCGTCTACTCGACACCAAGCACCAATGCTATTATTTTAAGGATGTTAAGATGGAAAAATACGTTGTGGGTAGACAGACCGATTGAATTCGATAGTTGGCTTGATTATGATGATATCACGCCTGCATGGTCATTAGACGGGAGTATTATTGCCTTCCATCGCGTAAGTTCAGGAATCTGGAGTATAGACGTAGTTGTAAGTGAAGACTTAAGATCGGTGGATGTGAGTAACTTACGCCAGATCACTGTCGATGACGACTTTGCCCGGTCGCCGGCGTGGACCCCGGACGGGCGCATTATCTACGAGTCCGGACAGCAGATCTACGTTATCGACGTGGACGGTACGAACCGGATTCAGTTGACAGATACCGTAGAACCGAACTTAGATCCCGTATGGTCGCCCCGTTGGTAGGATTTCGATACGATGCGAGGCAAGCTGCTGTTGGAGTTATTGTAAATAGTTAAATGAACAAAGGGAGGAGAATTCATGAAAATGTTAAATTTCACTTTCGCTTCGTTATTGCTCACAATTTTATTCATTGTGGGATGGACTTTGAAGCCGGTCGATGTAAAGATTTCCGATGCAGACGAAATGTTGTCATCACGTGTAGATTCGGGTATTGAACATTCGAATACAAATGCAGTGCAGAGTGCCGACGACTTTACGCCGTTTACCGGCGTGACCTTTCCAGACCTACGGGGTGAATCGCTGATCGATCTGTCGGACTATTCCGGTAATGTGGTCGTACTCAACTGGGGGCGCAGCAACTGCGGTTGGACCCTGCGGCAAACTACAGGGCTTGTGGAGCTCTATAATGCATATCGCGATAAGGATTTGGAGATAATCGGCATTATGGATGAGAATAGCCGCTCTATTTCCAGTTTGCCCGGATATGTTCAACAACCTGAGATCACCTGGCCGTTGGCGTTGATGGACCAGGGTGAATATGCACGTGAGATCCTGCCCAAAGGTACGGGACGTACGCCGGAGACATTTCTCATTACGCGCAGCGGCGAGTTACGTTATATCGGGCTATTCCGCGGTGATGATTACTGGGAGGATCTGGAAGGAGCTATTGCCGAAGCGGTTGCCGAGCCGGTTCATGCGCAACCGTCGATACGGCCGCGCCCTCCGCGCAAAGCTCCGGCGTTCTCACTGCCGGACCTGCAGGGTAATACTATGACCATTGAGGATTTCAAAGGGAAACCACTGGTAGTTCACTTCTTCTCCAACCAAACCTGCAGCTGGGTAGGGGACCTCCTGGGGGATCTTCACCGTCAATATTCGGATCGAGGCGTCGGGTTTGTCGGCATCGGATACGGCAGCGAACCGTCGCTGGAAGCATGTACCGTTGAACATGGAATCGATTTTCCGGTGCTTGTGGGTGACCGGGAAACCCAGAGAAATTGGGACCGCCGCAGGCGTGCATGGGCAGTGTACTTCATTTCTCCGGAGGGGGAAATACTCAAGGAAATAGACCGTTCGATTACGAACGGAATCGAGGAAGAGATCTACCCGCGATATGTCGAGCTGCTGGCATCGGGGGAATGGGGTGCGGTTGAACGGTAATGTCGAACTTTAACTG
>PWJF01000010.1 GCA_003560935.1 Ignavibacteriales bacterium | reverse complement strand
TGACGTACTTTCAGCGGATGCGAGTCCGGATTCCAAGCGTTAAAGTCGCCGACAACCGATATATTCTCAGCATTCGGTGCCCAGACGGAGAAACACGTCCCTTTGACGCCGTTATGCTCCACGATATGAGAACCAAGTTTATCATATAATTTATAGTGGCTTGCCTCTTTGTATAAATAAATATCATGTTCGGTTATTAATGAAAAATCGTGCTTTATCGTATCCGTGCTCATAGCTTCTTTTCTTGTCGTTCGTTTCTTTGTTGTCTTCGGTTGAGTAGTTTTTACTTCTTTGTTCGGTTCTTTTTTCCGGGGCATATGTTAGTCCTCCAATAATTCCAGAATTCCCTTGATTGGAATTTTTACCCAATCGGGTCGATACTTCATTTCATATCCCAACTCGTAAATTGCTTTCTCAAGTGTAAACGAACGGAACAAAACTTCAAAGTCGTTCACATCTTCCGGATTAAAGCCCGATGAACGAGTTGTATTAAGATACGATTTTAAAAACGCACTTGCTACAACCTTATACCAGAGTTCAATCCACGGTTCCAGTGTTCCCGCATCTTCAGGGCGTACCGATAAATGGTTGAACAGTCCCGCATGTGCCGCATAATGGAACGAGCGGATCATACCGGCTACATCGACAACAGGTGAACGCTTCAGTCGTCTTTCACTTAACGATCGTGCCGGTTCGCCTTCAAAATCGATAATGACAAAATCCTTCCCGGTATAGAGCACCTGTCCGAGATGATAATCACCATGGATGCGAATTTTTTTTGCATTCAGTTTTTTCCTGTATATTTCCCTGAACTTTGAGGTTATCTTCTTTTCTTTGTTCAAAATATCTTCCACTGTTTCGCGTAAATCCTCGGGAAGTTTTCGTACGTTTCTGCGCGCCAGTTGAAATACTCGACGCGAGTGGCTCTGCAATGATTGAAACACAGACCGCTGATATAACAACGAAAAATCCTCGGGTGCAAAATTCGGATCTTCAAATTCCGTTGTAAACGCAGTATGCATCTGACCGGTACGCTCTCCGAGAATCGCAGCACGCTCCGGATATATCCCTCCCACCATGTCATTGAGGATCGGCGGCAGGTTTTCCGCATCGATATCGAACAATGACGCCGGTAGTTTGGGTACTTCTTCGATTTTTCCGCTGCTTTCGAGTACCCGTTCAATATACCGGCTCAACGTATCGAGTGTATATTGCCAGGCATCTCCTTCGTTCTGAACATATCCGAGTAGAGTACCTATAATAATCGAATCGGATCTTCCACGGCGATACTCTATTGCTCCTAAGAATGGGGGTGCATATTGGAACGGTGTTCGTTCCGTCAAAAATCGTGTAAGTTCAAGATCAGGATTAATTCCCTCGTCTAACTGCCTGTAAAATTTAAGAAAAAGTCTATCACCATAAAGTATCGCCGTATTACTTTGATCGGCTTTGAGTACATGCGATTCCTGAGGGATTTCATTTCGCGGTACGCGTCTGTTTAGTAGTTTTCCGGAGTATGCCGTCAACTCTCCTTTCAGTCCCCTAAACCTGTTTTTCCGGGTGATCATCGAGAGCAAGTTCATCCGGAACGATTCGATATATGCTGCATCGAATAAGATTCCTTCCCCGCTGGATGCCTTCAGGCGACAGATAACACTTTGTGGATACTTCGTGACGATTTCATTAACTTCTTCGTCTGTTGATGTGAAGGAGACCGGCAGCGTGTATATTTCCGGCAACCCTTCCGTGTACTGCACTTCTACCAGGATCAGCAACGATGTTGGTGCCCCCTTCCGTCCTAACGGTATTGCTTCGATAATATCGACTTGCTGCATCTTCCGTGCTTTACCGCCAAACCACCGGGTTTTTTGCAAATACGGAGGTAATACCGTTCTGGAAAATCTTGTACGTGTACGACCCTCTGTAATAGAATCCCATTTTTTAGGAACTGTGAACTCGGTTAAACCGTCATCCTCCAAATCGATTGCTTCTTCCTCCTTATTTAAAAGAAACCAGAAATAACCGTATGATGATAAGGTAATTCCGTATTCCGAGTCCCGGATCGGCGGAAACTGATTGCGACTGAAAACTTCTTCGGGAACATATCCTTCGAATTGCGACAGCTCAAGTTCCACATATTGTGAATGCCTCGACATGTTTACAATGACAAGCATGTGTTCATCCTCAAAACTTCGGATGAATGCAAGTATTTTGGGATTTTCCGGCATAAGAAATTGAATCGTTCCCCTTCCGAATGCTTTATACATCTTCCTCATGCTGATAAACCGTTTCATCCACCAGAGCAGCGACGACTGACTGCGTTCGTTGGTTTCGACATTAACTGCTTCGTAATGGTAATCGGGATCAATGATGACCGGTAAAAACAATTGTTGAGGATTAGACGTTGAGAAACCTCCGTTACGGTCTGGCGACCATTGCATGGGGGTGCGAACGCCGTTCCGGTCACCGAGATAGTAATTATCCCCCATTCCGATTTCATCTCCGTAATAAATAACCGGAGTTCCCGGCATCGAGAACAAGAGTACATTCATCAATTCGATCTTTCGTCGATTATTTTCCAGTAACGGGGCAAGCCGCCTGCGAATACCGAGATTAATCCGGGCGCTGGTATCTTTTGCATAAACACGATACATGTAGTCGCGTTCTTCGTCCGTGACCATTTCCAACGTTAGTTCATCGTGGTTGCGCAGGAATAATGCCCATTGACAGTTCTCGGGTATTGCTGGTGTCTGGTCAACTATATCGACTATCGGGAAACGATCCTCAAGCCGGATCGACATGAACATACGCGGCATGAGCGGGAAGTGAAACGCCATATGGCAAATATCGCCCTCGCCGAAATATGCTCCCGCATCCTCGGGCCACTGGTTCGCTTCGGCGAGCAACATTTTATCTTCAAATTTATCATCGACGTGTTTCCTGAGTCTTCTTAAAAATTCATAGGTCTCCGGAAGATTCTCACAGTTGCTTCCATCCCGTTCGAACAGATACGGAATGGCATCCAGCCGCAATCCATCCACTCCCATTTCCAGCCAGTAATCCATTACTTTAAATATAGCTTCCTGAACCCGTGGATTATCGAAATTTAAGTCGGGTTGATGAGAGTAAAATCGATGCCAGTAATAGGAGCGTGCTACCGGGTCCCATGCCCAGTTCGATGCTTCAAAATCTTTAAAGATTATACGTGCATCGCGGAATTTTTCGGCTGTATTGCTCCAGACGTAAAAATCCCGCCACGGCGAACCGGGCTTAGCCCGGCGGGATTTCCGGAACCACTCATGCTGGTCAGATGTGTGATTGATGACAAGCTCGGTAATAACCCGGATACCTCGTTTATGAGCTCCGCGCAGGAATGCTTTGAAATCACGCATCGTCCCGTAATCGGGATGAATATTGTAATAATCTGCAATATCGTACCCATCATCACGGAGCGGCGAAGGATAAAACGGGAGCAGCCATATTGCGGTAACACCGAGGTCTTCGAGATAGTCCAATCGCTGTGTCAATCCTTTAAAATCACCTATTCCGTCGCCGTTGCTGTCCTGAAACGCTTTCACGTGCAGTTCATAAATTATCGCATCTTTGAACCATAGTGGTTCGGGGGTCAATTGTATGTTTTTCATATCACATAAAATAATCGAAGTCGGTTTCTTTTTTCAACCTGCCGTGTACACGGAAAATGTGTACAGGTAATACGTGCGGATTTAACTCGACGTAATTGGCTGCACCCTTCCAGATATATTTTGCATCACCGATGAGATCGTGCACCATATACGGCTGATCGGCATCGATTTTTAACTTTTCAAGGGGTATATGCACCCAACCTGACTGTGTATGATGCGGATCCATATTTACAATAACAAGAATGATATTCGAGATATCATTCGTTGTTTTAACAAACGAAAGAATTAGATCGTTCTCAATATGACAGAAATCGAGATTGTTCGTAAATTGAAGTGCCGGATTTTCATTTCTGATTTTGTTTATACGTGTAATGAAATCTTTAAGATTTCCGGGAGTACTCCAATTCCACTGTTTGATCTCATATTTTTCCGAGTTATAATATTCTTCCTTTCCGGGTACCGCTTCCTGTACACATAATTCAAAGGAAGGTCCGTATATTCCGTAATTTGAAGAGAGCGTCGCCGCGAGCACGAGACGTTTCATGAATTCCTGCCTGCCGTTAAACTGCAGATGCTGCGGTAGAATGTCCGGAGTGTTCGGCCAAAAATTCGGACGAAAGTATTCACGTACTTCCGACTTCGTCAACTCGGTCAGATAATCAGTGAATTCTTTCTTTGTATTTCGCCAGGTAAAATAGGTATATGATTGATTGAAACCGATCTTTGCCAGCTTATACATTACCTTCGGACGTGTAAATGCTTCCGATAGAAATATCGCATCGGGGTATTTTTCACGCAAGTCATCGATCATCCACTCCCAGAATGCAAACGGTTTTGTATGCGGATTGTCGACACGGAATATCTTTACTCCTTTCTCAATCCAGAACTCAACAATACTTTTGAGTTCTTCCCATAGTTCTTTCCACTGTTCCGTCTCGAAATTGAAAGGATAAATATCCTGATATTTTTTGGGCGGATTTTCGGCGTACTGAATCGTCCCGTCAGGTCGGTTTTTGAACCATTCTGGATGTTCTTTTACATACGGATGATCGGGCGTGCATTGATATGCCAGATCGAGGGCTGTTTCCATCCCGTGCTCTTGCGTCTTCTCTACAAGACTCAGGAAATCCTCCATTGTACCGAGTTCCGGATGAATCGATTTGTGACCGCCTTCATCCGAGCCGATAGCCCACGGACTACCCGGGTCACCGGGTTCACAAACCACCGAGTTATTTTTCCCTTTCCGGTAGATCTTTCCGATCGGATGGATCGGGGGCAGGTAAAGAATATCGAAGCCCATTTTTGAAATTTCCGGTAGAAGCGCTTCGAGATCTTTGAATGTACCATGTTTTCCCGGATTCGGCGAGCACGAACGCGGAAACCGTTCGTACCACGTACTGAACAAAGCTTTTGCACGATCAACCTGCACCTGCAATTCCTTCCGATATTTTGATGAGAACGAGCGGTCGGGATATCGATACATCAGGTTGACGAATTCGGGTTCATCGGCAAGTGCCACGGCACTTTCAGGATCGTCGGTATCACTGACAATAGTATGATATTCTTTTAACTTTGTCCGGTCTCCCCCCTTTGCTATTTTCATTGCACGTTCGACTTCGTTTGCTCCGATCAGTAAATCGACCGCGAGATCCTGCTTTGCATCGAATTTCTTTTTGATATCGCCGAGCCAGGTTTTAAAATGGTCGATCCATCCTTCTATGCAATACACGTAATCCGACAGTTCTTCGATGACGAACTCTCCGCGCCAGCGATCGTTCACGAGAAATTCCATCGGTGCTTCGGTCCACGTCCGCTCCCCTTTTTTCCTGTAGACTAATACTGCAGAAACGGAATCATGACCGTCGCCAAAAATATCGGCTTCAACGACGACATTTTCGCCGACTACCCGTTTAATGGGATACCGTCCGCAATCTATCTCGGGATAAACTTTTTCAATGATAACACGATTTCGTCCGTTTTTTACCATAATACAATCCGCATGAATATAAAATCTGTCTTGGAATAAATTACATTAAAGGAAAATATACACTAAATATCAAATACTTACTTTTTTCTCATCCTACGTTCGATGTATTTTGAACTCCTTATCAATGAAATGGTATATAATGCGAGAGCCGTCCAGATAAGTCCAAAACTCATTACATGAACAGACGTAAATGGTTCGCGGTATGCAATAATACCGATTAACAACATAAGAGTCGGCGCCAGATATTGCAGGAACCCTATCCTCGATAATGGAATTCTCCGTGCTCCCTGTGCAAACCAATACAACGGCAGTGCAGTTATAGCCCCGGAAAATATGAGCAGGATATCAATTTTATATCCCGTTATCAGAAAAGCACCATTACCGTTCACAGCCTGCAATATAATGAAACTGCCTGCGATAGGAGCCAGCAGCAATGTTTCGATGCCGAGGCTCGAAAGTGCATCAAGATTCATAATCTTTTTAATCAACCCGTATAGTCCGAATGTAATGCTCAATACAAGTGCAATCCACGGTATGCGTCCGAATTGGACGGTAATCAGAAGAACCCCTATCAGTGCAAGAATGAGTGCAATCCATTGTAACCTGTTCAGCCGTTCTTTCAACACGATCAAACCGAGAAGGATACTTATTAACGGATTAATATAATATCCCATGCTCGCTTCAACAATACGGTCGGTATGCACTGCAAAAATATATGTAAACCAATTTACACCAATTAATGTACCGGTTAGTACTAACGAGATGCGATTGCGGCGATCACGAAGTAGGGAATGAAAATTTTTACGTCCAATATACAACAATACCGCAGTAACAAAAACTGCCGACCAGAATATACGGTGTGCAAGTATCTCTCCCGCCGGAACAGCGTGAAGCAATTTCCAATAAACCGGGAGAATACCCCATAAGATAAATGCTGCAAGCGCATAGATAGTACCGGTTGTAGTTTCGGGAAGCGCTTGTTTCACTGTGTTCTCATAAATTCAATATCATCGACTGAGGATTCGAGTGGAAGGAGTACTCTGTCAATTCTCCCCTGTTCATCAACATCGAAAGTAAAAATCAACCGCGATCTGAACGCTCCCCAATGTCCCGGTTCCCTATAGAACATATTGAATTTGCAGGGGATCAAACTGGATGTTGCTCCGTATCGTGTCACCGCCAGCCTGTTTCCTCGCTGCTCTATCTTAAATTCACCATACGCCGGATGTTCATATATTCCGGTATATGCATCAAGCGAATGTGTGAGATGCGGTGAATCGTGGCATTCAACCTCCTCCGGGGGCTCCATACGTTCTTTAAACCGTTTACCCCAATCGATTGGTTCGAGACCGAGCAATCTATCGATCGTATGATATGCAATAATCGGATTAATTTGAGAACGGTTGACGTTTACAAGGGAAACTATACCCAGATTCTTAGCCGGCAATAAAAGAACATATGCCCGAAACCCTCCGATCGCACCACTGTGATAGACAATAGTATTTCCGCGATATGCGCTGATTCGCCAGCCGAGCCCGTAGGTTGAAAATGAAAGCTCCTCATCTTCTGCGTCCTGCGATGCCACTACCCAGGGGGAGTGTATCTGTTTTAATTGATCGGGATGTATTAACGTATCCAGCATTACAATGCCGTTACTCAAATTAAACTGCACCCATTTTGCCATATCTCTGAGAGTTGAATTGATTGAACCTGCCGGTCCAAGTGCATCCACGTTTCTGAACGGTGAAACGGCATGTCCCCTTCCCGCAACCGTATATGCCCGTGCGTGGTCTTTACTAAGTTGTAAATCCGTGACAGAAAAATTCGTGGACGTCATGCCGAGCGGAAGAAGAATTCGTTTATAAACCACATCTTCCCACGTGCTTCCGGTTACCGCTTCAATAACTTTACCGGCAGTAACATAATGAAGATTATTATATTGATAAACCTCTCTGAAACCCTTGCTGAACTGCAAATGTTGAATCCTTTCGACCAAACTTTCACGTGTAAACGGTGTACCAAGCCAAACGTGTTCGTGTCGGGGCAACCCTGAGCGGTGCGTCACAAGATC
>PWJF01000377.1 GCA_003560935.1 Ignavibacteriales bacterium | reverse complement strand
CCGGGCTGGGTGACGGGACATTCATACATCGTATACGGACCTCTGCTTATGGGCGCAACAACATTCATGTACGAAGGCGCACCGACATATCCCTATCCCGACCGGTGGTGGAAATTGATTGAAAAGTACGGTATCAACGTTTTCTACACCGCGCCGACGGCAATACGAGGATTGATGCGCTTCGGCGAATCATGGCCGAAGAAACACAATTTATCCACCCTTCGCCTGCTCGGCTCGGTCGGTGAGCCGATCAACCCGGAGGCATGGAAATGGTACTATCGCGTTATCGGCAGCGAACGCTGCCCGATCATGGATACCTGGTGGCAGACCGAGACCGGCAGCTTTATGATAACCCCAACGCCTACCGTGCCGTTGAAGCCCGGCTCGGGTACACGTCCGTTCTTCGGACAGGAAGCGGAAATTCTCGACGATAAAGGCAATCCGGTACCCGATGGCGAGGAAGGTCATCTCGTATTGAAAAATCCCTGGCCCGCGATGATGCGTACTATATATAACGATCCCGACCGTTATGTTGAGCAATACTGGAACAAGTATCCCGGGAAATATTTCACGGGCGATTCTGCAAAACGTGATGAAGACGGATATTATTGGATTATAGGACGCGTCGACGATGTATTGAAAATATCGGGCTATCGTCTCGGAACGGCAGAGGTTGAAAGCGCGATGGTCAGCCATCCCGCTGTTGCCGAAGCGGCTGCGATCGGACTACCGCACGAAGTCAAAGGACAGGCGATACATGTGTATTGTATCTTGCGTGCAGGTTTCAAAGGTAATGATGATCTGGAGCAGGAGTTGATTCAGCATGTCGCTCAACACCTCGGTCCGATAGCGAAACCGGAGAAGATCAACTTTGTCGATTCGCTGCCGAAGACGCGCTCAGGTAAGATCATGCGGCGGGTGTTGAAAGCTCGTGCGCAGGGGTTGTCGGAGGGGGATGTGTCGACGCTGGAGGAGTAATACTGGAGATCGGAGGTCAGAGATCAGAACGCTATGAGGAAAAAAAAGGGAAGACATTTTGCCTTCCCTTTTACGATATCAAAATAACAAACCCTCTTACATTCCGCCGGGTGTTTGTTCTTTCTCCGCTTGCTGAGCCGCTTTAATCTCCTGGACTTCCTTACGGATGTCCTGCGCTTTGCGCTTCAGCTCGTTCATGGCCTTACGGACGCGGGTACCGGCCGATTTGTTGCCTTTCTCGTAGAACTTGTTAAAGTCCTTCTCAAAGCTTGCGACGAGATCCTGCAATTCCTGAAATCTGTTCATAAAACGACCTCCTTTATTTGTGTTGGTTTGATATGAAAGATTGCGGGGCTTTTGCCTCCAATCCGGTTAATTAAACGACTGCTGGTTTCTTCTTTGCTCGTGCCTTTCTGTATTCCTTGATCAATGATTCAAGCATATCCTGCCGTTTGTGGTACAATTTCTTTAATGGACGTTTGCCGACTTTATGCAGAGCATAGGATGTCAATATCGGAAACGCAATGGTCGAATCCACATACGCAACAACGGCATCGGGCAATCGCTGCGGGTCGACTTTACCCCAGCTCACCGCTTCACCCGGCGTTGCCCCCGAAAGTCCGCCCGTATCGGGACGCGCATCGGTTATCTGTAAAAAATAATCGTGCCCTCTCTCATCTATGCCCAATACTTCCTGAATTTGCGGTTCGGTCTGCAGTACAAAGTTTTTCGGCGAACCGCCGCCGAGTATGAATACACCGCTTTTCCCTTTTGAACGCTTTGCATTCAATACTATTGCCGTTGTTTCATTGACATCAGCGGAAATATCGATAACCGGTCCCGTCTCGTTAATCGCCAGTTCGGCAATATTCATACCAATAGAGCTATCGCCCGGAGATGAGGTATAGACCGGAACACCTGCATCATACGCAGCGGAAAGAATGCTTTTGTATTTCAATTTCAGCTTATTTTCGCGTTCCTTCACGTACTTACCGAGCCGGTAATGCATCTCGGCGGTACTCATATGCTTGCGGTGAAATTCCTTTGAGCTTAAGGTTTTCCGGAAAAACGCATCGGTCTGCAATAATACATCATAATCGAACAATATATCATATATGCGAATAACACCCGCGTCGCGAAGCTGCGTATCGTCGATAAACGGTGTTCCGCGGTGCAGTGTATGGCCGATTGCAAAATGCGTATCATGATACAAATTTGCACCGGTTGTAACAATCCAATCAATTAAACCCGCTTTAATGAGCGGAACGACACATGAACCGCCGAGTCCCGCGGGCGTTAACGCACCGGTAATGCTTAATCCGACGGTAACATCGGTTTGTAACATTTTTTGTGTATACAAATGAGCTGCTTCTCGAATACGACCTGCATTATATGCTTGAAAGAACGTATCGACAAGAGTTTCTATTCTTACATTCTTCGGGATAGGATCCGGGCGAATCTGATCGCCTTTTAAAAACCTACGTTTATCCGGCATGAGTTCCTGTAGTTTGTTAAGACAAGCTTATAAGGTTTTGCCTTGTCTAAATATAGCAATTTTTCACTTTAGAGCAAGGATTTTGCAAAAAAATATGTTAAAATAGGGGAAAATATTTTTGTGGTATATTTATACGAATATAACAAAAATATAACGAGAAGGACAGATAAAACAATTTTATGCCGCTAAAACACAAAAACACTAAATTTATCTTGTGTCCCGATAGCTCCGATAACTATCGGGGGGATAGCGTCTTCGTATTTTAGTGGCTTTTTTTACTATTTAGGATAGTCACTATTGTGTGCACCCCTGAGTTTCAGCCACAGAGCACACTCCCGCCGTTTACGTTGAGAACTTCACCATTAATATACAACGCCAGATCAGAAGCGAGAAACAAAACCGGTCCTGCAATCTCTTCAGGTTGCGGTATATATCGTAACGGATTATTCTGCTCAATATTTTGCAGAAATGCCACATCGCTGAATACCTCTTCCGTCATGCCGGTTCGCACCCATCCCGGTGCAACACAATTTGTGCGGATTCCGAATGGACCAAGTTCATCGGCGAGTGATTTGGTAAGCGAAATAATTCCCCCTTTACTTGCCGCATAATGCGAATGATATGCTTCGCCTCGCTGTCCGGCGGTGGATGAAATAAAAATTATTCTTCCGGATTTCTGTTTCTTCATAATCGGCGTGATTTCGCGACAGAGATAAAAAGCGGAATTCAAGTTGGTTTGCATGGTATCATGCCAGGTTTCATCCTCCATAGCATCGATGGCGCCTTCGGTCCATATTCCCGCATTATGAACCAATATATCGATAGCATCGAAACGCTCGACAATAGATTGCACCAGAGATCGTACATCTTCTTTGTTCGCGCAATCGGCCCGTATTGCAAGAACTTCGGATGTAGAAGTCTGACGTAATTTTTCGGCGATTTTAGTTGCTTCGTTTTTTGATGTAATGTAGGTAAACACAACATTCGCACCGGCATCATAAAAGAGCTGAGCGATAGCCCTGCCGATACCTCGCGAACCTCCCGTTACAAGAGCGACTTTACCCGATAAATTGATCATGCATTTTCCGAATTATATGAGCAGAGATAATGCTATAATCTACACACTAATCGGGTGTTTTGCAATACACTCTTAAGGTTACATACGTTTATGCACGTGCAGTTTGTTTTTTAAGTTGTTCGAGCTTGTATTGAAGATATCTGCGCAAATACCGCTTCAAGACGTCAGGTTCAATCAAATCTTCGGATAATTGATCGTATACGGCATAATCATATTCAACAACATGTTTATATGATATATTGACCGATAGCAAGGATTCCGATTCAAGCGCGTTCAGGAAGGTTTCGGCCTGATCGATCTGCCGTTCAATAACTGCAGATCCGGTCATGGTTTGTTGTAGACTCTGTTGTGCTGCCATGGCGCGACCCCCAATATTAATGTATTGTGTGTACCTTTTTTGTAGCCCTTGTGTGGAATGTAAAAAGGTTCACAATAATACACTATGAGGATGGTCACATCTTGCGGACTTAATCGAGATATGATTCAATAACTTTCCATGAAATGCTTCCATCTCTCCCGACCGAATATTCAAGCAGCATTTCTCCCCGTATATGTCCGTCTTCGAAATAGGCGAAGACCCATTGAGGACTCAGAATATGAATATTATCCGGGGAGTAAAAACCCATTGTTCCGCCTAATACACCTTCATGCTGTATGAGGTCGCTGCGCCTGAGTAAATCCTGTGTGATATCATTCACGGGATCCTCAAGTCCCAGTCGTTTCAAACGATTAATCTCAAAATTCGACAGGAGCGGGCGAGGTGGTCGTTCTACTCCGGGTTCGACAGGGCCGACACCCTCTATTTCTTCTTCCAAATATTCAATCTTTTCCCGGAGAGCATCTCGTTCTTCAACCAATCGTGCCTCTCTGTCTTCGAGATTACTAATCTCCTTCTGACCATCCCATACGGTATATGCCAGGAACAACATTATGACAAAAAGGAAGAAGATGGCGGTTATATATCCTTTATGCGGTTTTATGTCTTTCGATTCCATTTCAATAACCCGTGTTCAGTTTTTTAAATAGTGCCGGAAATATATAGAATATTTCATAGGTAGTCAAAATTTTAAACTGACTACCTATTGCTCCTTTTCAGATTCAATCATACCGTCATGCAGCATCACCAGACGTTTACCCCGTTCAATCACCTGCGGATCATGGGATGAAAAAACAAACGTGATGTTTTTCTCTTTGTTCATCCTTTCCATGATATCGAGGAGTACGGCTCCGGTTTTCGAGTCGAGGTTAGCTGTCGGCTCGTCTGCAAGAATCACCATCGGATTATTGACAATCGCACGGGCAACGGCAACGCGCTGCTGCTGGCCGCCCGACATTTCGTTCGGCCGTTTGTCTGCAAGTTCGCGGATACCCAGCTCTTCCATGACATCCAACGCCCGTTGACGCCGTTCCTTTTCGGAAATACCGGTCAGCATCATCGCAAACTCTATATTTTCGATTGCGGTCAGGACGGGTATCAGATTGTATGCCTGAAAAATGAAACCAAGTTTACTTAAGCGCAGCGATGAAAGCTCCCGGGGTTTCTTTTTGCTTATATCATTCTCCTCAAAAAAAATCTTTCCGGCCGTGGGCGAATCAAGCGCACCGATGAGATTAAGAAGAGTGGTTTTTCCCGATCCGGAGGGACCGGCAAGCACGGTGAAATCCCCTTTCCTCACTGAAAAGTTTACATTTTTCAAAGCCTGTACCGGAATGCCATTGTCCTCGTAAACCTTGTCCAGGTTTTCAGTTTTTATTATTTCCATATTTTCCTTCTCACGCAACTTTAAACTATATATTTTATACTTTTCACTTTTAACTTTTTACTTTGGACTCCGGCCATCACACATACCGCATAGCCTCAACCGGCTTTAACCGTATCGCTTTTACCGCAGGCCAGATAGATGCAAGTAGACAGGTACATAGAATCACAAACATTGCTCTGAAGATGACCGCTATGCTCAATTCCGGATAGAGCACCGCTCCGATTCCCCAGGAAGCAAGTCCCTCGGAGAAAGCGGCAAGGTTCATCCCCGAGTTCTGTAATTGCAGCGTGATCCCCCCGCCGATAACTGCCCCTCCGACAATACTGATGATACCGAGAAAAACCGCTTCGAACATTATCATGATGAATATCCGGCTGTTTTTCATCCCGATCGACATGATAACGCCGAACTCACGGATACGTTCGAAGATCGACATTAAGAGTGCATTTATAATTCCGAAAATCATCGCTATTCCGATAATAACATAGATGAATACCATTGATTGCTGCGACATATCGATCATGGTCATAAGGAGCGGCATAATCTCGGCGTAGCTGAGGACCTCGTATTTATCGCCGAGAGACTCCTGAAGCGTCGATCGCAAATGGGGAACGTTATCAAGATCCGAGGCTATCAATGCGAACTGGGAAACATTTTGACCGAGACCGAGCATATGCTGCGCCGTTGCGAGGGGTATATATGCATGCATTCGATCGAATCCGGACGATACGGTTTGATACAAACCGACGACCCTGAACATTTCCGATCCGATATCCCCGTCGACCGTGCTTGCCATGCCCACAATCCGATCGCCGAGTCCGACCTGCAGGGTTTCGGCAGTCCGTCTGCTCATAACGATTTCGTTTGCATCCCCGCGAAAATACCGTCCCTCGACAATATATTGTTTAATCGTTGTCACATACTGTTCGTCTTCCGGATTGACGCCGACAAAGGATATACCGGACGAATTGTACGCACTGTTCAGTAGACCGAATGTAATAATCCGTCTGCTATAGTGTGCAATTTCGGGATTGTTGCGCACAAGCGCTTCCACCGTTTCCGTAGCGGGCAGATAATTTTGAACGGTTTTATTGTCTTTGAATCCTTCACGGTTAATCTGGATGTGCGCGGTATGCGATCCGATCTGATTTTCAAACGTCTGGTTGAGGAACGCCACGACAAGTGCATCGAGGAAAACGATTATCGCCATACCGACGACGATCGACCCGAGAATGATAAGTGAGCGCCGCTGATTGCGCCATATATTTCGCCACGCAAGTCTTAGTAACACGGTTATTTGTCAGTTATTCGTTATTGGTTAATCGTCAATTGCAGAAAGTTAATTATCGATTTTATCATGTCAACTGTATACTGCAAACTGAGAACTGTTACGTATACCGTATCCCTTTCAACGGTTCCAATCGCATCACCTTGAAGACCGGGAATAATGCCACAAAAAACGATACGCCGAGTATTAAAAAAGAAGTATTTATATTAATCGAAAAATATTTCGACCATGCGATTATCGGTTCAATGCCGTAGTATGCGTAGACGTCTGCCAGTTCACCGCCAAGGTGAATCGGGTTATGATAAAAATAATAGTTGATGCCGTAGCCGGCTATATTTGCGGCTATCAGACCTATACATACAAGCAGTATCGTCTCAATTACTACCAGCAATACAAGCGTACGCTGCTTCATGCCGATTGATAGAATAATACCGAATTCCCGAAAACGTTCGGTAATCGACATCATCAGTGTGTTCAGAATACCAAACCCGACGATAATGACGAGCAGCACATAGAGAAACCATCCGCCGATTTTATCGAAATCCATCGCCTGCTTTAAATCGGGCATCACTTCTTCCCATCTCAGCACGGCGAGCGATTCTTTTCCTTCCTGTTCGATGGCACGATGCAACCTGGCTTTCACACCGTCTATCGCACGCAGATCATCGACGCCGATTGCGACAACATTCACGTTACCGTATAATACAACCAGCTCCTGAGTCTCCTCGATGTGCATTAGGACAGTCATCATATCGATTTCTTCGGCCCCGAACCGGACGGTTCCGCCGATCCGGTACCTCATATTTCCCATCGAACCGTCGGCACCCTGGGCGATAATCACCACCGTATCACCTATGGCAACCTGAAGGTTTTGCATCAACCGTTCTCCGATAACGATCTCGTCGGTCGCTGCGGAACTGATAAATCTGCCATCCACGATGCGTTCGTGGAAGCGTGAAACGGTCAGCTCCAGTTCCGGGTCGATACCGAAAATTGCCGCAGCGTATGAATTGTCGTTGAACGTGATGAGTCCGTCGGCATAAATACGGGGAGCATACCCGGTAATTACCGGGTCGTTCCGTAATACAGTCTCGATGGTTTCATCAAACGGAAACATCAATTGAAGGG
>PWJF01000493.1 GCA_003560935.1 Ignavibacteriales bacterium | reverse complement strand
GATCGTTATGCAGTTGACGGGACACGCTTTCGAACATTGATCGCATCCTATACAATCGTCCATGTTTACATACAAACGGTTTCGGGCACGATCCGTCAGTTCCGGTTTTACATCGGGATATTGAATCGTTACGGATTTGGTGAACATATGTCGAAACGTAACACCCATTCCGATCGCGATCGTAAAAAATGAATCCCAGATATTTTTAATATATTGTTTCATAATTAATTACTCCTTTCTCCTCTGCGAATCAACTGCTCGTCACTTTTTCAGAACAACATTTCCCATAACGCGATCAACACTAAATTTATGAATGCAAAAGGAATCAGATACTTCCAGCACACATCCATTAGCTGATCAACGCGCAAACGCGGCAGTGTCCATCTGAGCCACATCATTACGAAAATAAAAACCATACCTTTGGAGATCATCCAGAACACACCCCAGACCGGTCCCGACATGAAATCACCGAACGGACTGTTCCACGCCCCAAAGAAGAGCACCGTACCGAGCAGCGATACGAGAAGCATGTCCGCGTATTCTGCCAACATAAATATACCCCAGCGCATTCCCGAATACTCGGTATGAAATCCGCCGACAAGCTCCGATTCGGATTCGGGGAGATCAAACGGCGTTCTGTTCACTTCGGCAAGCGAGGAAACAAAATACAGCATAAATGCGATGAAAAGGAACGGACTATGAAATATCATCCAGTTAAAAATACTCCCCGACTGCATTTCACTGATAGTCATTAAATTCAGCGTTCCCGTAACTACGATCACCGATAACACGGCAACCACGGTTGGCACTTCGTAACTGACGATCTGTGCGGTCGCTCTCATGGCGCCCAGCAGCGACCATTTGTTATTCGACGCCCATCCTGCCATGATAATGCTCAAGGTAACAACCGAGGTAACGGCAAGCAAATAAAACGCACCGACATCGAGATGCGCGCCTATATATTCACTACTGAACGGAATGACGGCAAATGCGGCATAGGACCCCATGAACGCCAGATACGGTGCGAATTTAAAAAGAAATTTATCCGATCTGTTCGGTACGATATCTTCCTTCTGAATCATCTTGATCATATCGGCAATTGTTTGTGCCCAACCGTGCCATCCGCCGACACGCATCGGTCCGAGACGGTCTTGCATATGCGCCGATACTTTACGTTCCATCCAAATAGCGAATAACACATACGGGAAAATAACCGCTAACGGCAACGCTGCATGAATAACTAACGCTATGATCGGATACGGGATAAACTGTTCTAATGTCTCAACCATATATTACCTGAGTGAAATACAATTCATTATATTATCGATCCACTTCACCGAGCACGATATCGATACTTCCTATTATGGCGACGATATCGGCGACCATCGATCCGCGTGATATTGCCGGCAGCACACTAAGATTTACAAAACAGGGAGAGCGTGCCTTTACCCGATAAGGACTCATCGAACCGTCGCTTATTATATAATAACCAAGTTCGCCGCGCGGGGTTTCGGTGCGTGCATACACCTCACCCTCCGGAGGCCGGATACGTTTCGGAACCGCCGCTTTCACATCGCCTTCATCAGGCATCTGCTCGACAGCCTGTTCGATAATGCGGATACTCTGCTCCATTTCGCGTACACGTACGATGTATCTGTCCCAGCAATCACCTACCGTTCCCATCTCTCCTTTACCGACAACCACATCATATTCGAACCTATCATATATTGAATAAGGATCGTCACGGCGAAGATCCCAGTTTACACCCGAGCCGCGCAGAACCGGTCCCGATGACGCATAGTTTAGTGCAACTTCGGAGGGTAATACGCCGACATCCGCAGTTCGATCGATAAAGATTTTGTTATAGGTCAATAAGTCGTTATACTCTTTGATCTTCGGTGGAAAATATTTCACGAAGTCACGCACCTTCTCTTTGAAATCCAAGGGGACGTCATGCGATAATCCACCGACCCAAATATAATTATAAAGAAGCCGTGCGCCGCATGTCGATTCGAAAATATCGAGGATCCGCTCACGGTCGCGGAAGCAATGCAGAAATGGCGTAAACGCTCCGATGTCAAGTCCATAGGTGCCGATTGCGAGCAGGTGACTTGCGATCCGCTGCAATTCGGCAAAAATTACACGAATATATTCGACCCGCTCGGGCACTTCAATCTCAAGCATGCGTTCCATAGCAATCGCATATCCGAGTTCATTGGACATTGCGGCAACATAATCCATACGATCGACGTACGGTATCACCTGCTGATAATCATTCATCGATTCGGAATGTTTTTCAAAACAACGATGAAGATAACCGATATGCGGTATGGCATCCACAACAATTTCTCCGTCAAGCACCAACTCCACGCGAAGCACACCGTGCGTCGAAGGGTGCTGTGGACCCATGTTGATGACCATTTCTTCGGTTCGTAATTCTGGCATAGTAGCGGGCTCTTGCTGAATAAACTATTTAATACGGCACTTTCATGCCGCGGTAATATTCCTGAACTTTATAATCTTTGCGCAGCGGATAGCCTTCCCAATCATCGGGGCAGAGAATACGACGCAGGTCAGGATGACCGTCGAACATAATACCCACCATATCGTATGCCTCACGCTCGTGCCAGTCCGCAGTTTTCCAGACGGATTCTATCGACGGTACGTGCGGATTATCTTCGGACACAATACACTTCAAAATTAACGAATGCTTCTTACGGGTGGAATTAATATGGTAGGTTACCCCGAGGGTATTATCTTTCTGATAATGAACGCCGCTCAGACACATAAGATAATCGAAATCGAGATCATCGTCGTCACGTAAGAATTTTGTAATTTCTCTAATTGCATCCGGTGCGACGACCATCCATGGTGCTACTTTCGCATCTTCCTTTATCTCAACCTTTTCTTCTCCGAACTTTTCCTTTAAAATTGCATAAATTTCTGCAGGTTTTTTCATCGGTATTGAATGCTATCAATTTCTGTTTCTATGATTATAACAACGTATGACTTTTATGCAGTCTTTTTCTTCGCGAGACTTTCCGAACGGATTTTCTCATGCAGCTTCAGAAATCCTTCAAGCAGTGCTTCCGGACGCGGCGGACATCCCGGCACATACACATCGACAGGCACGACACGATCGACGCCTTTTAAAACATGATACCCGTGTTCCCAGTATGGACCGCCGCAGGTTGCACACGAACCCATGCTTATAACATATCGGGGTTCTGCCATTTGTTCGTATAAACGTTTAATGCGGGGCCCCATTTTTATTGTTACCGTACCGGCAACAATCATCACATCTGCCTGACGGGGCGTTGCGCGGGGGATAATTCCAAAGCGGTCGAAATCATAGTGCGACGCAGCGGTTGCCATCATCTCGATAGCGCAGCATGCGAGTCCGAATTGCATATACCACAGTGATGATAAACGCGCCCAGTTAAACAGATTATCTAATGATGTGATAATAATGTTACTATTTTCAAATTTTTTGTCGAGCAAACCCATACCAAAACTCCCGGTTCCAAAAATATTCATCGATTGCCCGTCAGTACCGGGCAATCTTTTACATTACAACGTCTTCCGGTTCCTCTTTTCGGACCGGATCTTGAACCACACCGACACCTTTCTCATATCGCGGTATACGCGGTTCGGGTTTATCCCAGCGGAGGTCGCCTTTGCCTAATTCATATGCGAATCCGATAAAGATCAACGATACAAATACCGCCATCGCGCCGAATGCATACCATCCGAAATCCTTATATACAACAGCCCAGGGGAATAACAGAACAACTTCAACATCAAAAATTAAAAACAATAATGCGACGACATAAAATCTGATATTAAAACGTATCCAGGAATCCCCGACGGGATCTTCGCCGCATTCATACGGGGATAGTTTTTCGTGTGAAGGTCTGTTCGGACGGAGTAACCGTGCTGCAATCAATGCTCCTGCTACAACCAAAAAACCCAACAGCATGAAGAGAAATACCTTACCAAATTCAGTAAGCATGTGATCACATCCTTGTGTGCAAAATATTGTGCAAAAAATATAAAGTTATCTCAAGATACAAACGTAACATATAAAATGCAATAACATGAAACTAAACCATACTACACTATATCATACTGCTTTTTGTTTAACGCCGATGTTTATCTCTATACTATAGTAACGTACAGTGAAACTGAAAAGTGCAACTCCGAGATATCTATGTTCCTCTATCCGGTTGCCAGGGTATCTCACGTCGCCCGGATCGTTTATTTGCAATACGTGCAAGCACAAACAGCAGATCCGACAACCTGTTCAGATAAACAATTACCAGATTGTTGATATCTTCCTGCCTGGACAACTCAAATGTGGTTCGCTCCGCACGTCTGCATACAGTCCGCGCAAAGTGCAATGCGGCGGCATCCGGAGCGCCGCCGGGAAGAATAAAATATTTCAGAGGCTCGAGCTCTTCTTCGTGAAGATCGATCTCCTGTTCAAGCCTCGTAATATGCAAGCGCTGAACACGTACCGTTTTAGTTTCTTTCACTCCATGCGGTGTGGCAAGATCTGCACCCACCATAAACAGTTCACCCTGTAATCGTTGCAGTACAGCAATAAGCTTTTCGTTATCTGATGATGCTATCGCCATACCTATGACGGCGTTCAGCTCGTCAACGGTTCCATACGCCCTTATTCTGAGTGAGCCTTTCGGAACCCGTTTACCGCCGAAGAGTGAGGTTTCCCCTTCATCACCGGTACGTGTGTATATTTTCATTTTCCGTTGCTCATTCCGGCGAGTGTATCGAAGAAATAAGCGGATGTCTTAACTCCGTTATGGAAATTCTCGAGATTTAAATGTTCATCGGGTGAATGCGGATTATCCGTCGGCAATCCGAATCCGAGCAGCACCGGCGTTGCGTTTAACACCTGCTGGAATGTTACGACAATCGGAATAGAACCTCCTTCACGCTGATAAAGCGGCTTCTTACCGAACCCCTTTCGCAGCGCTTTCGTCGCCGCCTGCACACCGAGACTATCGATCGGTGCAAGCGCCGGCTTCGCGCCGTGCATCTCAGTTAATTCGACTTTTACATTCTTCGGTGCAATCTCTTTAATATGCTTCTTGAACATTCGTGCGATCTTCTTGGGATCCTGATCGGGTACGAGCCGCATGCTTACTTTTGCATGGGCTTTTGACGGCAGCACCGTCTTCGCGCCCTCTCCCGTGAAACCGCTCCACATACCGTTGATCTCAAACGTCGGTCGTGCCCAAACACGCTCGAGCGTGCTGTATCCTTTTTCACCGAATAACTCTTTCACACCAAGCTGCTTTGCATATTTCTTCTCGTTAAACGGCAGCCTGGCAAATGCTTCGCGTTCTTTCTTGGTGAGCCTACGAACATCATCATAAAATCCGTTAATCTTGATTTTACCGTTTTTATCTTTAAGGGATGCGAGCATCTCGGAAAGCGCTTGGGCCGGATTCTGTACCGCACCGCCAAACGATCCGGAATGTAAATCCCGGTCCGGACCGGTAAGGTCAATCTGGAAGTATGACAGTCCGCGCAGACCGTAACAAATAGTCGGAACGCCTTTCGCATACATTGACGTATCGGATATAAGAACGATGTCGGCTTTTAGTTTTTCCTTATTTTCACGCACAAACTTCTCGAGATTTGCGGATCCGATTTCTTCCTCCCCTTCGATGATCATCTTAAGATTAACCGGAAGCGATCCGTGCAGTCTCATGTAAGCTTCTACCGATTTGAAGTGCGTAAAGACCTGCCCTTTGTCATCGGTCGTGCCGCGGGCATACATATCCCCATTTCGAATTGTGGGTTCAAACGGCCCGGTTGTCCAGAGCTCGATGGGGTCTACCGGCTGGACGTCATAATGTCCATATAAAAGGACGATCGGTTTCCCCGGTGCTCCCATCCACTCTGCATAAATTATCGGATGGCCTTCGGTCTCGATAAATTCCACCGTATCGATTCCCATATCCCGAAGATGTGATTCCACCCATTTGGCACACCGGTATGTTTCATCCTTATGCTGAGGCGAGCTGCTGATGCTCTCCATCCGCAAGAAATTACTTAGTTCGTCAATATAGCGCTCCTTGTTTTCGTCGATAAATGAGATAATATTATTCATTGGTACTCCTAACGTCGGTAGGTTGGGGATTACGGTTGTTAAGTACTGTTTTATCAAAGATAAGAACCGGAATCCAGAAATTCAAAAAATATCGTTTAGAATCTCGATTATTTTTGGTATTTTATCTAATAATATGTGAAAAACAAGCATAGTGTTGAATTTCTTGACACTGGCACTATTTTTGATTACTTTTTTACAAAAATAGAACTTTACTAAATACTTTACGAAACCCGTTCTGTGAATACAATAGTTGACGTTTTAAACATATTGCTCCCCCTGCTTTACGGGGGATTACTGTGTCTGTACGGGAGGTCGTTCTTTAAAACCGTTTCGCAGGCGGATAATTTGAAGACTCTCGTGCTGATTTTAACTGTCGTCTTACATCTGGTGTATTTATTGGCACGTACCGTGTTGTTTAATCATCCGCCGATCACCACACCGTTTGAGATAATGACAGTCATCGCCTTTTGCATTGCGCTGGCGTACCTTTACATCGAGGTTGTATCCAAAGTTCACGGAACGGGAATGTTCGTTTTAATTCCGGCATCTTTATTCCAGGTGATTTCAACTTTATTCATACGGGACCTCGGTCAGGTACCTGAAATTCTGCGAAGTAACCTGCTGGGATTTCATGTTACCAGCGCATTGCTCGGCTACACAGCAATTGCGGTCGGAGCAATGTACGGTTTGCTCTATCTGATGTTGTATCACGATATTAAGTCGAACCATTTCAGCGTTATTTACAAACGGCTCCCGAATCTGGAAAAACTCGAGTCGATGAGCTTTCGATCGACTCTTTTCGGATTCCTTTTTCTTTCGATCGCCATTGCAGTAGGATTTATCTGGCTGCCGATCGCATTCGGTGAAATATTCTATTCCGATCCGAAACTTGTGGGAACGATGTTCATCTGGGGATTATATGCAATCGGATTGGTAAGCAAAAAGGTGGCGGGATGGCATGGCAGAAAGATTGTCGTATTATATGTATCGGGTTTTATAGTTGCATTGTTTTCAATTACTTTTATAAACTTTTTCTTCAGCAGTTTTCATCAGTTTTATTGATAAGCATATGAATCTCCTGTCCATAGGGGCAAATCACAGAACGGCGCCGATCGTTATTCGCGAGCAGTTGTACTTTACCGAGCAGGAACTGGAAGGCGCATACGATGTTTTGCTCAATAAATATGGATTTAAAGAAGCCGTCATCATGTCTACATGCAACCGGACGGAAATCTATACCGTTACCGATCCGTTCGCCATGCGCTACAGCGATCTGCTCGATTTCATTGTGGAGATGAAACGGACGGATGAGTTTGCAAAGCCGGGATATTTTTACCGGCAGTTCGCAAGCGGCGCCGCCAATCACCTCTTCCGTGTTGCATCGGGTATCGATTCAATGATCATCGGTGATATTCAAATACTCGCACAGATAAAAGACTCTTACTACTACGCCGAACAAAAAAAAGCGACCGGTTTTTTAATGAACCGTCTGTTTCATACCGCATTCAGGGTGGGGAAACGCACCCGGTCGGAATCGGAAATCGGCGAGGGAGCGGTATCTATATCGTATGCAGCCGTTGAACTTGCGAACAAAAT
>PWJF01000109.1 GCA_003560935.1 Ignavibacteriales bacterium | reverse complement strand
GATGAATATTTTGATTATTATTACGGAGCTCTGCCGCCGTTTCACCGACTCGATATTGACGGTAAGTATCTATCAATTGATCGAAACCCAAACCTTCCTCCACCAATTGTCCCGACAGGACGATGGAAGATTTACGGGATTTATCTTCCCGATGAAGTACTTGAAAAAGTTTATTATCGCAATGCAGAAAAAATTATTCCCGGTTTAAGAATTCCCGATGACTGGTTAGAATAACATAGAATGAAAATTTTAATAATATTAAGCGTAACCGTATTTTTTGGTTGTTCTTCGATTAAAGAATCGCAAAAAGATCAAGATCAGGCGTATTTGCATGAGCCGGATCTCGATCCCCAAGAACATACATTGTATCTCGATGAGTATTTCCCCGTATCGATGCTTCGGGTGCCGGTAAATGTAGTTCTAACACCGAAATATCCCGCTATTGATATTCATACTCATCTCACACCAAACGGTTACAGTCGTCTTGGAGCCGATGATACACCGGAGAAAGTGATAGCGAAGATGGATGAGTACGGTCTCAGGGCGGTGATAAACCTGAATGGAGGATACGGTGAAACACTCGATGCAGTCCTTGAACAATACCGTGAGTATTCCGATCGAATATTGACTTTTGCACGGATTGATTTTTCCGGTATCAACGATCCGGATTTTGGAGAGAACCAACGTCAATTTCTTCATGATGCGGTTACTCGAGGTGTACGCGGTATCAAGATCAGCAAAGCATTGGGGTTGCGTATACGGGATGGATCGGGTGAGCATCTCCGGATTGACGATCACCGACTCGATCCTATCTGGGAAACATGCGGTGAACTCGGTATTCCTGTATTAATACACTCTGCGGATCCGGCTGCATTTTTCGAACTAATCGACCATAGAAACGAACGATATGAACAACTTCAACGCCATCCTGATTGGTCGTTTTATGGTGAAGAATTTCCCGACCGTGATTCGGTTCTGAATCAAAGGGATAACATGATCCGAAAACATCAGAATACGGTATTTATCGGTGCTCATATGGGAGATAATTCTGAAGATCTCCGGGCATTAGGTCGTCGTCTCGATGAAATGCCGAATTTTTATGTCGATATGTCGGCGCGGGTCGCCGAGCTCGGCAGACAACCGTATACGTCGAGGGAGTTTTTTATTACATATCAGGACCGTATATTGTTCGGAACGGATCGCAGTCCGACCGTCATTAAGCAACCTCGTCACCAGATTTATTACAGATTTCTTGAAACAAGGGATGAGTATTTCGATTATTATAAAGTGCCCCGTCCGCCAACCGGAAGCTGGAAAATTTATGGTATCCATCTTCCAGACAATGTCCTGAAGAAAGTTTATTATAAAAATGCCGAGAGAATAATCCCTGGCTTATAGATAAAAAGAACTCTGTCTGTAAAAAGTACGAGGGCCCGGTCCTAGGTTTTTTCATGCGGGTGGATTTGGGCCTTCTTTTTATTTTCGGTTAAGTTGAATATATAGTATAGGTATCTCATTATGCAGACTGCGCTTATAGTTGCAATCCTCTTATTACTATTTGGTGTATTTTTGAGAGCAAGGATAAAATTGTTGCAGATTCTCTATATTCCTGCGTCGATTGTTGGAGGCTTGATCGGCTTACTTGCTGGACCATCGTTTATAGGTATTCTTTCTGATGATGTGATATCTGAATTGAATTCTTGGCCAGGATGGCTAATAGCTTTAATTTTTGCAGGCTTATTCTTGGACAGCGGAGGTCGTTCGATAAAACAAAGCATACGCGGTGCATTACGGCAGGGGGTTATGGTGTGGCTGATCGTGTTCGGACAATCGGCGATTGGAATTACGGTTACCTGGTTGATACTAAAGAACTACTACGATATACCGTATTCGTTCGGGCAGTTGGTAGAAGCAGGCTTCGCCGGCGGACATGGTGCAGCTGCTGCGTTTAGTGAAGTGTACAGCACTCTTGGATTTGAAAGCGGCGGTGATATAGCATTTTTCGTTGCGACGATGGGATTGATTTACGGTGTTGTCAGCGGCATCATTCTGGTGAATATCGGTGTGCGTAAAGGCTGGAACAGAGGAGGAAAGGATATCGAGATTCCAAAACTTACTGGTTTCGAATCCCGTAACGATCCCCAGCCGATCATGGTCGGAAAGATACGTAATGAAGTGCTCGATCCACTGGCGTTCCAAATCCTTATTCTCGGGGTTGCGTTTGCAGGAGGCGTCGGACTCTATTATCTGCTGAACATGTGGTTCCCGTTTCTTGAACGTTTGCCTCTTTTTATATTTACATTGATCTCGGGATTTGTTCTCCGTGAACTAATGAAGATGTTACGGATCGGCGACCTGATTGATGGGAGCGGAATACGGCGGATCACCGGAACGGCAATGGAGTTTCTGATCGTATCGGCGATCGCATCACTAAATCTTGTAACAGTAGTCGAGATGATTGTCCCTGTTTCTGTTTTACTTGGAATTGGTTTTCTTTATGTGATTTTCTGTCTTGTGTATCTTGCACCTCGTATCCTGCCGAAGGATTACTGGTTTGAACTGGGATTGATCAATTACGGTATGTCCACCGGTACGACAGCAACGGGTTTAATGCTGTTGAGGATTGTCGATAAGGATTTCGAAACCCCGGCTGCGGCGGAGTACGCGCTTGCGGCTCCGCTTTCGGCACCGTTCATCGGAGGAGGGATTATTACATTCACCCTGCCATTCCTGATGGAAGAGGTATCGCTTGTGCCGATCGTTGCTGTGATGATTTCAGTTCTGGTGGGATTGTACGTCATTGGAAGAATGGTCGCAAAACGTGAATCTGAACGGAAAGAGAATTTGGGATAGCGTTCTATGAATTATTCAATCGATCGAACGGATGATGTGCTGGTGTTCTCTATGGAAAAGCTTGTGTTGAAGATATGGAAGAACGGTGCGATAGATTGTTCACGGAAGATAAACGATTCACTTGTTTCCCCGACAGTGAATTCGAGGAGATCATCCTTTCATCCTTTTACATCCATCCGGTGTGAGGATATTGTTGTCGACAATTTTAAATTGGTAAATACATCAGCGGATGAAATTGTTGAGTTGTTCGGGCCGGGAGTTCAGTTTTGCTGTGAATACGTCGATACTAAATCAGTATCATTCGCGGTTAGTCAGAAAATATTTTTTTCCGTATATGACCAATTTCCCGATACAATTACTGTAAAATCCTGCTTCTATCTTGATGATCATTCAGCCCGACTCGATGTCAAGTACCTTGTTCTTAACTCACTGCTTCTCGATTCCCGGAGGTTTAACGGAAAAACCAAATATGATATATGGGTATACAACGGTAGTGGCGAGACGCGTGAACATTGTCTTCAGGAACTCACTCCGGGCTATTACAAACGGAATTATCTCGGTGTACCGGAATCATATGATGGCGGAAGAAGCGATCCTGCATACCGTTTCGGTACGCAACCTGGATTCGGTGGTGGAGTACCTCTGAACGATCTTTGGTCTCATAATTTCGGAGTGAGCGTCGGCCATCTTGAAACTAAACATAAGCCGGTCAGCATTCCAGTTTTAGTGCAGGATGACGGTGAAGTTCTCATTGAAATTCATCAACCTGTCCGGGATCCATTAACACTCGAAACTCCTCTTAATTCAATTACAACTTTCATTACTCTTCATGATGGTGATTTTTTCAACGGTCTTGAGCGATATCGTGAAATGATGGCCGCATCGGGGGTGATATTCCCTGAAGCGACGAAGGATGCTTATGAGCCCTTATGGGATACATGGGGTTTCAAGGAAGATTTTAAGAAAGAAGATATATTATCGATGATCCCCCATCTGAAAGAGATGGGGATCCACTGGATCACGCTTGACGACCGGTGGTACGATAACACTGGAGACTGGATGCCGAGGGAGGATACGTTTCCGGGGGGCGAGGAAGAATTTAAGGATTTTATTAAAGAATGTCATAGGCAGGGAATTCGGGTTAAGTTGTGGACTTTACCGGCGGAAGTTGACGGCGCCCCGGATCTTGATGAATGGTTAAAGAAACATCCACGGGCAATTATTGAAATCAAGAAACATCCGTACCACTCTTTGTCCCGAATTTATCACGAACATCCAGACTGGATCGTTCGCGCTCCGGACGGTTCCCCCGAACTTTCAAAACGTGGGAATTATTTCTCATGTGGTTCCATCGCCGGTGTTTTAAAACATTATCACGATATAACGGTCAGAATGTTCCGTGACTGGAAGATCGATGGATTAAAGCAGGATGCGATCTATATCTGTCCCGCATGTTACGATAAATCACACAATCATCGAACACCCGATGAAGCGTCGGAAATGTACGGGGAGATCATGCGGGTAATTTATGAAACGGCCCGGCACCATAATCCTCATTCGGTGATTATGAATTGTCCGTGCGGAACCCCGATGACTCCCGATTGGATACAATGGCAGAATCAACCTATTACGATGGATCCGTGGACAAGCTGGGTGAACAGGGGAACGGTGAAATCGTTAAAAGGGCTCACCGGTCCGCGCTCCGCCGTCGTCCTCGATCATGTAGAAATCAGTGACGAGGGATCTGATTTCTCGACGATTGGAACAGGAGGTGTACCCGAGACACGGATTGTACAGGATGGAACGGAGGGGGGAAATCAAGGTGAACGACCTATGACATTTGAGGAAAAGAAACGGCACTGGAAAAAATGGATTAATTTGTACCGTGAACACATGCTTGCAAGCGGCGAGTACCTTAACCTGTATGATTTTATTTATGATACACCCGAGATACATGTGATACGGAAACATACATCTATGTATTACGGTATATATCCGGGCGAGCCCGACGGTATTGTAGCCGATAAAGGAAAGTTATATAATGAAAAGAAGCACACAAAACGATTTGCCGGTACAATCGAGTTGCGCGGTTTATCGCCGGATTTTTCGTATAGCGTGTATGATTATGAGAACGATATCGACCTCGGTATTGTCAAAGGATCGAACCCCTACCTTATTGTTAACATTCATCATCATCTTCTTATTAAACTGGACAGGATAGAGTTATGAAGTCACCCAGTTATGACGGTGAAAGTGTTCTTTTTAACCGGAATATTTTTCTTGTCGATGGCAAGGATCTTGAAATAGCCAATATACCCGGTACGACAAAGCAAAACATTCACGATTTTTGTACAAAAACAGGAATCGGCGAAGATTTTTATCACCATTGCCTCGAAAAAATCGATACGCAATGGTTTCCATACGGTGCTGCGATAGATGTACGGATGCTAAATCAACGTATTAAGAATACGATTGATAAGACGAAAACAGAAGAAATAAAAAGGAAGGCACAACAATCCCGTATTAAACTTCAAGGTACGGACGGGATGCGTGGAAAAATATCTGGAGAACCATGGGATGTTAAACGCGCAGTTACTGAATACAGAATGAACCGGATTCTATCACCCGCGCTCATCGAGTTGACTGCATACTCATTTGCGGTTCAATTGATCAAACACGGACTCATAAAAGAAGGAGAAACCGCAGTTATCGGTGAAGATGGACGCGATCAGCTCGGCAAACGGATTTTCATGCCGGCGCTGACTCGTGGTTTCAATCGTGCTCATATTAGGGTTTTCAATTGCGGTATGATATCGACTCCAGGTGTCGTCATTGCAGGCGCTCATTTTAACAGCCGTATTAATGCTGTAATGACCGCTTCGCATAATCCCGCTAATCAGAACGGTTTAAAATTGCTATTCGACCACTTCAAATTACTCGATGAAACGATATCGGGTGAATATGCACTTACCGCAACAGTGCTCCGAAATGCACACCAATGGAATGAACAGTATGTAATAATAGATGAATTCGATATTCATGATCAGGCTAAAGAACTACTGATTAAATCTATACTGGACAATACCACCGTTCAACCAGGAGATCTGTCGGGTTATCATATCGTGTATGACGGTGCAAACGGCGCCGGTTCACTGACTGCCCCGGCAGTTTTCTCAAAACTTGATATAAATGCCGACTCGGTGAACGTAGAACCGACCGGTGAAAATATCAACCTTAACGGAGGGGTCGCGGAGCTTGAAGGAACGGCATTTTTCGATGTAACAAGTTCTCAGCAGGATGGATTTCTTCCTATAGTCCGCCGAATGCTTGAGTGGGGTGATAAAAGTGATCGTCCGGTTGTTGGTATCGTAAACGACGGTGATGCGGATCGAGGATACCTACTCGTGTATAATATAGAAGACCGGAAAATCTACGTTGTGCCCGGTGATGAAATTGCAGTATGGATAGCTCGAAGCTTACAACGGTTTGATGAAGTTTCACCGGATTCAATGGTTATAACAAGTGTTGAAAGTGATATCATGGCTGGTCGATATGCATCGGAAACACTCGGTTTATTGAATGAAACTGTATGTGTCGGCGACAAATGGCTTTTGTATCCCGTACGAGAAGGAAAAGCGTTCGCAGTCGGTTCGGAAGAATCCGGCCATGTAACATTCGGGCTCAATGTGATCAACCAGATGGGCGATCGAATCAAAGTGTATACCGGTGACGGATTGCTGAGTGTATTGCGTGCATTATCGGAGATGAAACGGTGTAACGCATCGATAGATGAAATGATTCATCCATTTATACCGGGGTATAAGGCGATACGATATGCATATTTCGTCGACCAGTCATTATTTTACCGGGGAAGTGAGATATGGAGGGAAAATTACAAGGAGGCAATGACCATGCTTATTGAAGGTTGTCCCCAACAATATACGGTACGTGAATTTGAATTTCCTAATTGTTCCGATATGCTATATTTTGCAGTACTTGATGAATCCGGTTCCACTGCCGGTACTCTTTTCGTTCGTAATTCAGGTACGGAGAAAAAAATCGGCGTTGCCGTACGCTGCACGCCGGAATTACAACCGCTTTTTCTTAATGTGATGGAGCATATTTCGGACTTACACAAAAGAAAGATGCGGGACCTTACGGACAGCGACTATCCGGTTATCCGAGCTATCGAGGATTGTGTATCCGATGGTTCGATTTCACTAGAGCAATTAAAACATTACATTAATAAATATACTGATAAATCGTTATCCCCCGTAGATTTCGAAGCTCTTTTATACGGACTTCGTAAAGAACGAACCATCAGGATACAAGACACAACCGTTAAAGCATACTTGGACTAAATCAGTGGACGATTTGATGGAAGTAATTCCACACAACGATACTATAACATTTGGATGGCTTGTACTTCTTGTTCTCGGATTGATCGGCGGGCTTGCCATATTTCTGCTCGGCATCGAGTTTAGCTCGCAATCCCTGAACAAGGCATTCGGTGCACGCATACGTAAAATTATACTTACCGTTACCAAATCTCCGATCCGTGGTGTGATGTTCGGCACATTCCTCACAAGCATCGTGCAGAGCAGCAGCGCCGCGACCGTGCTCATCGTCAGTTTTGTTTCCTCGCACTGGATGACGCTTTCCCATAGTATTGCCGTTCTGCTCGGTGCCGGTATCGGTACGACCATTACAGCGCAGTTCATCGCGTTTCATTTTACCGATTATGCACTTATCATGATCGGGACAGCCTTTCTCCTTGAAATAATACTAAAGAACAAGAAGCATAAACTGTATGCCCGAACGTTGCTCGGTGTAGGATTGATTTTCTTCGGTATGAAAGTGATGGGCGATACGATCGGTCCGCTCCAG
>PWJF01000397.1 GCA_003560935.1 Ignavibacteriales bacterium | reverse complement strand
GTTTCCGATTTCTTGCATGGTTAAACTTAAATATCTGTCATATAACCTCTTAAATTTCAGGAGATTAGATTCTTTCACTGAAACTATTATCCGTGATTGATCTTCACCAAATAAAAACATATCCGGGCGGAGTTCAGTATTATATTTTATCTTCGCTCCGATTGGCTTCTTATTCCCGGTGATGCAGCTCTCGGCAAGTGCAACTGCCAACCCACCCTCTGAAAGGTCATGTGCGGACTCAATTAATCCATCCTGTATTGCCTGCAGAACAAAATCCTGCAGCAATTTCTCCTTTTGAAGATCTATCAGCGGAGCATCGCCGAGAATTTTTCCGTGAATTAAAGCCATATACTCCGATCCGCCGGTGTGACCGGTTGTTTTGCCAATGAGAAATATTTGATCTCCCTCATTGCTAAAACCCGACTGTGTGATGTCGTCAAGATTATCGATAACCCCAAGCATCCCTATTACCGGCGTTGGATATACACGGTCGGTGGGACTTTCGTTATAAAAACTTACATTGCCTCCGGTAACAGGTGTTCCGAATACAGTACATGCGTCACGCATCCCGGCTATAGTTTCGGAGAATTGATAATAAATTTCCGGATCATAGGGATTTCCGAAATTCAAACAATTGGTAATTGCGACCGGTTTGGCGCCGGAGCAAACGACGTTGCGCGCAGCTTCAGCTACCGCTATTTGAGCTCCGCGCCTTGGATTCAGAAATACATATCGTCCGTTACAATCTGTTGAGACCGCAATTGCTTTATCGGTTTTTTTAACACGAATAACGGCAGCATCCGAACCCGGTCCGATTACCGTATTTGTCTGTACCATCGAATCATATTGCTCGTAAACCCAACGCTTACTTGTTATATTGGAGGAGGTAAGTAATTGAAGCAACACTCCGTTATAATCTGACGGTTCGGAAAGATGCATTGCGGTATTTTTAATTTCATTAAGGTACTCAGGTTTTTTTGTTTCTCTTTTATACACAGGAGCATCGCCGCCCAACACAAGCGATCGGGCAGGTATGCTCGCTTTCAAGTCATTATCTTTCCAGAAATGCAAGTATCCGTCGTCCGTTACTGTGCCTATCACTACAGAATGCAAATCCCACTTTTTGAATATATCTTTTACCCGTTCCTCATAGCCATTTTTAACTACCATTAACATGCGTTCCTGAGACTCCGACAGAAGAATCTCATACGCTGTCATATTTTCTTCTCGTGTCGGAACAAGATCGAGATTGATATCCATACCGGCGCTGCCCCGGAAACTCATCTCCGATGTTGAACAAATAATTCCGGCTGCACCCATATCCTGTATGCCTATCAGGTAGTTAGCCTTGATTACTTCAAGTGTTGCCTCTAATAAGAGTTTCTCTGTGAACGGGTCTCCAACCTGCACTGAAGGTCTCCTGGCTTCAGATTCCTCACTGAGATCTTCAGAAGCAAACGTCGCGCCATGAATACCATCTCTGCCGGTCGCTGAGCCGACAATCATTACTGGGTTCCCGACTCCTTTCGCAACCGCTGTGGCGATTCGACTGTGACGCACAACCCCTACTGCCATTGCATTTACCAGTGGATTATCGGTATAGCATTTGTCAAAATAAACTTCACCGCCGACAGTCGGTACACCGAAACAATTACCGTAGTCGCCGACTCCCTTGACAACATTCCTGAAGAGATATTTGACCCGTGGATTGGTCAGGTCCCCGAAACGAAGTGAATTTAATGCAGCAATAGGTCGTGCTCCCATCGTAAAGATATCCCGCAAGATTCCACCTACTCCGGTTGCCGCACCCTGGTACGGTTCAATCGCGGATGGATGATTGTGGCTTTCGATTTTGAAAGCAATCGCATGACCGTCACCGATATCGACCAATCCGGCGTTTTCTTCTCCCGCTTCTACCAGCAGCCTCTCCCCTTTCCTGGGCAGAGTTTTTAATAAGGCGATTGAATTCTTATAGCTGCAATGCTCGCTCCACATAACGCTGAAACAACCGAGTTCGGTATAATTAGGTTCGCGCCCGATGAGCTCGATAATTCTGTTGTATTCCCATTCGGTTAATCCGTGTTCTTGTGCCAGCTCAGGGGTTACTTCGGGTTCTGAGTTTTGATCTTGTAAATTCATACGATATAGAAATATTTATTTTATAAATACACCCCTATAATGTACGAAATCGGAGTGAGAAATAAAAAAGCCCGCCATATGTTTACAATGGCGGGCTGCTTAAATATAATGCCAAAAAGTTCGATGATTTTATAACTATTTAAAAAATTCCTTTACTTCATTATAAACATTTGGATCTATATTAAATAATTCTTTCAATGATAACTGTTCTCCTTTCTTTCCAAGTGGAATGCTCCCTGGAATGGCGCCAACAGATACATTTGGTATATTCGCATTCCATTGATCATTTATAACATCAATCATTAGATTAGCTATAATTGCATATCCTCGAGATGTTGGATGGATTCCATCTAGGCTAATGATTCCTCCAGTTACATAATCTGTTGTAAGGGTATCACTTCCAACAATATAGCCATGTTGAGCAATGTTTGAGAATGATGAATGAATATCCATTAGAGCGAATCCGAAATCAGTAGCTATTTCTTCGATTCCCTGATTATATCTATTCGTATAATCGATTACCATGTCCAATTGCGCCGCCGACAGTACGACCTCCGGGGGAAGTGGTCCTTTATCGCCCTCCAGCACAGGTGGAATACCTACACCTGTTTGAATTAGTGGCAGTGCAGGTAATAATACCAAGTCATCTGGACTAGTTACTCCATCCCATAATACCGGTGCCCCGTCAACAAGTATCAGTTCATTAGTATCGAAGTCTACTACAAACGGTGGGATTAAAGTGAAAAAAGGCATGGTGCGAATATCCGGGATATTCGCAACAACTACATTTGCATCGGTTTGATTAATGGTTTGAGAAACTTGTCCATATATCGCAAGAAATATATGAGGTGGAAAAGCCTGGAAAGTTTGACGATTCTGACCTCCAGATGTAGCATATGCCAGAATTTCAATGTTACCTAACCACAGCGTAACCAATGTTGGAGAAAGTGAAAGAGCCTGTTCCAGTACCGAGTTACCGAGGGATTGATCACGAAGAATGAGTGCAAAAAAAACATTTCTTTCATCTGATTTTTCTTGAAAGTCGGTATCGTCGATTGCGTCAAAAAGCAATGCTTCCGGTATTCCAAGATTATTGTAAGGTCTGTCAAGATTAAGGTTAAGCGGCTGTCCGGCATCTACTGGATCGAATTCGATAATTGGTGGAAAAAGAGATGTCAATTTCAACCTTCCTCCTATTCCCGGATCGGAAATTAATGGTTGTTCAAAATCCACGATACCAAGCTGATTTGCGATAAGTGCTGGAAAGCTATATCTCTGTGAACTTTCATACAATGCATTATTTTGATATCCTGCCGTTAAGCTGTTTCCTATTGCAACATAGACATCTGGATTGATCTCTCCTGGATCCAGCGCAGGCGGATCAAGTTCACTGTAATCCTGGCATCCCCAAAAACCAAGGAGCAAGATCAGCATTATACCTGTAGCCATTATTCGTATTTTCATGTCTTCCCTCATATTAATTTAGTGCAACATCATTTAAAAATTGAATCGGAAATTTACTGCAAGAAGATTTGCAGATGCGTTATAGCGGCCGTTCATTGGTGCTCCCAGAGCAAATTCGATATTCGAATTCTCGATAGTGCGTTCGACAAATCTCAGGAACATATAACCTATATCTACTCCGAAAGTTTCGGTAATGTTATAACCAAGACCGAAGGTAAATCCGTGCCGATCCGAGTCCGGTAAGCGGGGAGTGAGATATTCATCCGGAGTTGGATTTGAATCGAATAGATAGCCGGCTCGCAATGCGAATTCAGGGTTCACCTGATATTCTATTCCAAATCTGATGATGTAACCGTCGGAATAATTGAGATCAAGACTCTCTGTTTCTTCCCCGTCGTCGAATTCAATAACAATTTCTTCAACTTCACCCCAGAATACATATTGATATCCGAAGTTGATAGTGAAGTTTTCGATTCCCTTAAATGATATCCCGGCGTGTAAATTTGCAGGCAAAACAACTGCGGTGCTCACTTCGTTGCCCGGTAACAATTCTATTAATTGTGGCGGGACGTCAAGATATTCAGCATCGCCCTCAAAATCCACTTCAGCACTGCTGCGATATGCGAGCCCGATTGTAACATTAGGATCAGGCGTCAGATATACGCCAACGTTCCAACCGAATCCTGTTCCCGAGCCTGATAAATTCACCGTGCCTTCTCCGGAAAATGGTGCGAACGATAACGCCTGCGTAAGCTCCACTGTCCCGATAACATAGTTTAATCCGACACCGATGCCGACGTATTCGTTTATCTTATAGGCAACGGTAGGATTAATAAAAAATGTACGAAGCGTGCTCTCTATTGCAACAAAGCGACCGACCCAATCCGACGGCCATCGTGTACCAAGTCCGTACGGATTAAATACACCTATACCGAGAGATAGCCTGTTTTGCAAGGTATGAGATGCGTAAAGTACGGAGGGATAAAACATTCTTTTTTCAATTGATGTTTCATCGATTGACGGCGCCGGACCGCGAAATTTCGCATCCGGAAAGATTAACGTTGAACCGAGTACGATGCTTGTACCGTCGATATAACCGAGAGCGCCTGGATTAAAGTATATTGCCGATGCATCCTGTATGGATGCAAATACGGCGCCTGCCAGTGCGGTACCACGTGCACCGTGTTCGTTAACTTGAAAACCGCCTCCGAAGCCGGGTAACGCGGTACAAGTATAAATAATAAAGACAATGAGAATGGTTTTAAAATTGTTTTCCAAGAGTCCTCCCTATTTTTATGATTAATACAATAACACTACACTACTTTCATCTTGTGTCGGCGTTACATCTTCAATACAGTATAATCAGTAATTTATAAATTATTTACAAAAATGAAAGAGCCCATAGTTATAATGGGCCCTTTTTGTTGGCAAATGTATTGCGTGGGTTTAGAAATTGAATTTTAGATTCAGGCCGATGAGGTTTGCACTGCTATTATATGTACCATTCATTGGAAACAGGATCCCACTCACTGCTGATGTAAATGGGAGATAGCTTATTTGAGAATTTGTTACTTCTCTTTCAGCAAAACTCAAGTACATATAGCCAACATCCACCGTTACCAGATCTGATATTTTATAACCAAAACCGAGAGTGATACCATGACGGTCTGAATCAGGCAATCGTGGTGTTAAATACTCATCCTGAGTAGGATTCGAATCGAATAAATAACAGGCACGAATATCAAGCACCTCATTGAGTGCGTACTCGAAGCCGACTCTTATAATATATCCGTTTTCGTAGTTAAATAATAATTCCTGAGTATCCTGTAAATCCGTTTTCTGTTCAAAATCAATAAGAATTTTCTTTACATCCTCCCAAAACACATACTGGAATCCAAAATTTATTGAAAGATTCTCAAAACCAAAATATGATAGACCGACATGCAGATTGGCCGGGGTTACAAATTCAGTCGTTGCTTTTCCACCCGGTAGAAGCTGCGGTAGTGGAGGAAATACCTCTGCAGCCTCACTCACATCAATATCTGCTTCACCATCAATGTCAATTGTTACCTTGCTCCTGTATGCAACGCCGATATTAATATCGTTTGTAGGTTTTAAATATAACCCCACATTCCATCCTATACCACTCCCATCACCCTCGAGCTTAGCCATACCATCCGGAAGTTGAGGATAATCAGGCGGGATCGGAAGACGCAATTCTAAAGCTTGAGAAAGTTTGACCGTAGAGAGAACATAATTAAGACCGGCGCCTATACCAACTATATCACTGATTCGATATCCTACCGTGGGATTTATAAAAAAAGTTCTCAAGGTGCTTTCGGTGCCAAGATAACGTCCTACCCAGTTTTCATCCCACTCGGTTCCTAATCCATATGGATTGAATATTCCTAAGCCAAATGAAAATCCATTTTCCAGGGTATGCGAGGCATATAATACCGATGGATAAAAAACGTTACTTTCCATTTTTGTTTCGGTGGTGGATGGCGATGGCCCGGCAAACCTTGCAGAAGGAAAAATCAATGTACTCCCGATTACAATACTTGTACCAGGTACATATCCAAGGGCACCGGGATTAAAATAGATCGCAGATGCATCCTGAAGGTTTGCAAACACCGCACCCCCCATAGCAGTTGCTCGAGCACCATGTTCGTTCACCTGATAGCCACCTGCTTGAACAGTCATACCAGCAAGCAATATGATTGTCAGTACCGAAATACTAAGTTTCAATGTTTTCACAGAGATACTCCCTATGTTGTTTGTTTATATTGGTAGTTTATCTCAACTGCACAAGTAGATAGATACGCTGTTGTTGATTTTACGACAAAAAAGTATAAAAAACAAGTGTTATGGCAAAATTGTAATTAGTTGCTGTCCCTTTTCCACTGGCTGTCCGGGTTGTATATGTATCTTTTTTACAGTACCACTTGTGATCGACCGAATCTCATTTTCCATCTTCATCGCTTCCAGCACTACGAGCGGTTGATTCTCGGTAACCGAATCACCTTCTTGAACGGTTATATCGGTAACCATACCGGGCATGGGTGCTGATATTTCTATAGGGCCGTCAGATCCTGCGGCATCCACGATAAATTCCCGCAGCCGTTTACTGCGCTCGTCCTCAACGGTACAATGATACTCTTTTCCGTTGATATTAGCAATAAACAACCCGTCGTCTGTACGTTCCAGCGTCATACTATATGATTTACCGTTAATCAACATTGAATAACGGCCCGGGTCGACCTCAACCCAGTCTATTTCATACCCGGATGACCCGCGTACAGAGATAGTGTTGTTTATATCAATCTGAACATCGATCTCTTTTCCATCGATTTTAATTGTATATGTAGTTTTACCGGTCATCGTTAATACGGTCCTGGTATTTCCATTTCGACTGCGAATTTGGACTTGTTGATTTTAGAATAGGGCGATTTTTTTGTTGATGCAGCATAGTCGCCGCGGCTATCGCTACGGCGATCAGTTCATTATCTGTTGGTTTGCGGAGTTCATCGGGATTGAAAACGCTGCTCATAAAATGTGTTGTGTATGTTCCGTCAATAAACGCCGGATGGCGTATAACATTGATACATGCCGGGATGTTGGTGATCACTCCCTGAATCAGATATTCATTGAGAGCACGATCCATCCGCCGGAGAGCTTCGTCCCGTGTTCGTCCCCATGCCAGTAACTTTGAAACCATAGGGTCATAGTGAACGGTGATCTCGTTCCCCTGCTGGATCCCTCTATCCTCGCGAATACCCGGTCCGGACGGTGCCTGCAGTCGTTTCACAGTACCGATTGACGGCAGGAAATTATTAAGCGGATCTTCCGCATAAATGCGGCATTCGATTGCATGACCGTTTACGCGGATGTCATCTTGTTTGACCGAAAGAGGTTTTCCGGATGCGATTGCGATCTGCTCCTTGACGATATCTATACCCGTAATCAGTTCTGTTACCGGATGTTCGACCTGAACTCGCGTGTTCATTTCAAGGAAATAGAAATCTTTATTCTCATCAAATAAAAACTCTATGGTGCCGGCATTTACATAATTACATGCCTTTGCGGCTTTGACGGCGGCGCTCCCCATGTCTTCGCGTGTGCGCTTATCGATAGCAAGTGAT
>PWJF01000303.1 GCA_003560935.1 Ignavibacteriales bacterium | reverse complement strand
GCTTTGGATTTTCAATTTTCTGACTTTCCATGATGAGGATATGAACGTCTCCCTCATCGATAACTTCATAACCGAGTTGCCGAAGGCGTTCCTCCAAACCGGCAATACGAACGGCGGACGGTCCCATATCGACCCCCCGGCGATCAGCGCCGAGATCAATCGGAAACCCGATAATATTGACGGCACGTGAATGTAATGTCGCTTTTTGTTTCATTTACCTTTTTGAAAATTTATTACATAAAACGCTTGACCGTGAAGCGGATCCGGAATGTATTTCCCCTTGCATTGCAGTGTTTTATTTTGGTAGGACCAGAGTTCTTTATACAACGGATCATCGGCACTGATTACAACTGCACTACCGTCTTCCCGTTCAATTGCCAGCACCGTAAACGGCTCGTGTCCGGTCACAAAAATGCGGCCGGTAATAACAACTGTATCTTGCTGCATAATTGAATTTGTGGTATCCCCCATTGCTGCCTCTTGCACTCCATGCGCGGGAATTCCGAAATAAAAAGCGAGTAATACGGCGAATAACGCCGCTTTGCATATGATAACTAATCCCGCCATTTCTTCAATCGCCCCGTCATATTTTTAATAGAATGTATCTCATCCTTTCTCATAAACCCGCTCATCAGTAATAGTATAGGAAAAGATACAATAATAATCAATTTCGATACGGCGCCTATTTCTGCTTCGCTGAAAAAGAGCAGATAATACGCCGCACCGCCGCATATTACAAACACCAGCGATACGTTCAGCAGGCGTTTTGCTTCGTAGGTTATCGGGTAGAATTTTTGTGAAACCCGGTACATACCGACTGCATTGATAAAATAACTGACGAGCGTTGCGAGTGCGGCGCCCATGATACCGAACAGCGGGATCAATAAAAAATTTGTCACAATATTAGATACGGCTGCTGCACCGGTAACCAGCGGTAAGTACTGCGTTTTCTTTTCAATAAATATCCCGGGCATAAGTAACGTCACCCATCCTGTAAAGATATACGCAAGCATCACAACGGGAATAATGGACAAACCGCCCCAGTAGTCCGGATGAATAAGATACCCTCCGCCCACCTGAATGCGGACTATATCGTGGATAAACACGGTAACTACAATCCATGTAAATACCATGATAGCATAGAAGTACGTTGCAATGCGGGCATATAATTCCTTTGCATCCGGTTGACGGGCGTTATTCAAAAAGAACGGACGATATGCATAATCGAACGTAGTCACCATCAGCATGATCACGATGCCAAGCCGGTAGTTCGCCTGATAAATTCCCACCGTTGCATCATCGGTGAGCATGCGCAATATCGGCCGGTCGATTACCTGAAGCGCGATGGCTGCCACACCTGCCGGAACATAGGGAATGCCGAATTTCAATAATTGCTTCCACAATTCAAACGAGAAAACTAAACCGAGCGATTTCCATGATACCGGCATAAGTATAATTACTGTCGCTCCCGAAGCGATCAAGCCGGCAAGAAAAACACCTTCCACCCCTAACCCGAGGACCGCAAGGAAAACCACGTTCAAGACAACGTTAATTATAATATTGATAAGCTTAATAGTCGTAAACATGCCGGGTCTGTGCTGTAAGCGCAGAGCAGCGAATGGAACAAGTGCAATCGTATCGAAGCAGAGAATCCATGCTGCCATGATAATAATTCGGCCGCCTGTTTCACCAAATCCGGCCATATAAGAGAGATTGTCACTAAAGAGGGTCAGCACCGATGAGAACACTACCGATGAAATCAATAATGAGAAAAACGGCGTGGAAAAATTTTGCTCGGCAGTGCCGGTTTCCCGTGAGGAGGCATATTTGAAATATGCCGATTCCATGCCGTAGCTGAAAAAGATCGTCAGAAATGCTATGAGCGAAAAGAGGTACGCGACAATACCATATTCACCCGGCTCAAGGATATTCGTATAGAACGGCACAAGCAGAAACGTTAAAAAACGTCCCGTTACGGTCATGATTCCGTAGACTATTGTTTCTGCACCGAGGCGTTTTATCCTGTCAAGCATGCAAGGGCCGGCTAAGAAGAAACTCTGAAGGTAAAGGTGACCGCACGCGGGGAATGCGTCGCTTCCGGAATAGCAATATAGTGTACACCGGCTTCTGCAATGTCACGTACATTTTTTGGTGTAATGTTTCCCGTCGCCTCGACCTTTGTTTTTCCGGCAATTGCATCTACCGCTTGTGAAATGACTGACGGCGGAAAGCCCACAAGTATGATCCGATGCAGCTTGTCTGCATGATCGAGTATCTCACGGATTTGGTCGAAGGTATGGACTTCAACACCGACCGGCTTATTCATCTTTTCGCACTCAAGAAATTTAAATGCTTTCTCCACTGCCTGTGAGTAACCGCCGGCAGCGAGCACGTGATCGGCAGTGATAACGATCTCTTCATCAATACCGAACGACCTGACCATCCCGCCCCCTGCTTTCAATGCGAAATGATCGATCATCCTGAGTGTCGGAACGGTGTGTCTGGTACCGGTGATCATAGTATTTGTACCTTTTACTTCATCGACATATTGTCGTATGAGTGATGCAATACCGCTCATTCTCATGAGAAAATTAATCGATGTTTGTTTCCCCTGAACGAGCCCACGCAATGGCCCGTGAATATGTGCTATGGTTTGTCCGGATTCGACCGCATCGCCGTCACGCACTAATGACGAGAATGTAATTTGCATATCGATATACCGGTATACCAGCCCGGCAATTTCAAGTCCGGCAATAACACCCGCATCGTTCGATATTATATGTGCAGTTGCGAGGGAGTCTACCGGAATAATGCTTTCGGTTGTTATATCTCCGAATCCAAGGTCTTCAAAGAGGGCTTGTTCAATTAAACGTGATACGGTACTTTCATGTAGTTCGTGAATCTTCGTCATCGTCAATCAGCATAATTGGAATATCGTCTTTTACTTCGTATACCTTCCCGCACTTTTTGCAGGTCAGCGTGTTTTTTTCTGTATCGTAATTGAGGTCGCCATGACATTTCGGGCAACACAGAATATCGAGAAGTTCTTTTTTTAACATACTTTAAGACCTATTTTTATTTCTCATAAAACCGTTCTATAAGTTTATCGAAAAACTCCGGCGACCGTACCGGTCTGCCTGTCTTCCCGTCAATGAACCCGTGTATGGTGTAACCGGTTGCGAGAACCATATTGTTCCGCTTGGCTTCGTATTCGATTTTCATTTTCACAGAAGGTTTTTCCTTAATAACGGTCTCAACAGTTATCAACTCATCGTAATATGCAGGAGACTTGAATCGCGCCTGCGCTTCTATAACCGGCAAATAAAATCCGTTCTTCTCGACATCGCCGTATCCCATTCCGATTGACCGGAGCAAATCGCTGCGAGCGATTTCAAAATATTCGAAAAATTTTGCATGGTGTACAATCCGCATCTGATCTGTATCGGCGTAACGGACACGTATCTGAGATGTACAGGTAATCATCCGTTCATCTGAGCAAATTTCTGGATACGCCGTTCAACAAGTTTGTCCGGTTTCAGCTTCGATAGTAATTTCAATTCCTCAATTAAGACGTCTTTCAAGATCATTGCGGCTTCCTGAGCATTCCTGTGTGCACCGCCCAACGGTTCTTTGATTATCCGATCGACAATTTTCTGTTCGACCAGATCCGGCGCGGTTAATCGTAATGCCTCCGCTGCCTGTTCCTTATAATCCCAGCTTCGCCAGAGAATACTGGAGCAGGATTCGGGGGAAATAACCGAATACCATGCATTCTCCATCATGAGTATCCGGTCACCTACACCGATACCGAGCGCACCGCCCGATGCACCTTCACCGATGATCACAACGATAATCGGAACCTTAAGCTTCGACATCTCAAAAAGGTTCCGGGCAATTGCCTCTGCCTGTCCCCGTTCCTCAGCTTCGATTCCGGGAAATGCCCCGGGTGTATCGAGCATGGTAATAACCGGACGGTTGAATTTTTCGGCAAGTTTCATTAACCGGAGTCCTTTACGGTATCCCTCCGGGTTCATCATACCGAAATTGCGGTATACATTGGATTTTGTATCCCGCCCCTTTTGTTGCCCGATCACCATAATGCTTTTACCGTCAAGGGTTGCAAACCCACCCACAATAGCCTTATCATCGCCAAATCTCCGGTCGCCATGTAATTCAACAAAGTCATCCGTGATGCGGTCGATATAATCAAGCGTATACGGACGGTCAGGGTGCCGTGCAAGTTGTACGCGCTGCCATCGGGTTAAATTTGAATAAACTGACTCCCGTAGCTGTTGTACTTTTTTCTCCAACCTGTTTATTTCTCCGGATATATCGATATTACCTTCATACTTTCGCATTTCCTGGATCTTCTGCTCAAGCTCGAATACGGGCTTTTCAAAGTCGAGGACTGTTTTCGCCATCGGCATCTCCTATGATTTTTTTGACGTCAATGTCAAGATACAATTTTTCATCAAAATCTCAACATCCATAAAGAATGAATGATTTTTTGCATAATAAATATTATAGTTATGAATATCGCCCGGTTCGAGATCATTATCCCGTTGAAGCTGCACCAATCCCGTCAACCCGGGTTTGCCGAGAAATGTACCGTTGCTACTGACAGTATCCGCTGGAGGTCCAACGAAAGACATCGAGCCGGATATTATCTGTGGTATCATGTCAATCCAATGCCCGGTATTTTTATTTTTCCGTCTGACTAACAATGTACGAAAAGGATATATAGATACCAAAAGCAGCATTCCCAAACCGACATCAAAAATACGCTTGGTAAGCCGATTGATTTGCTTATTTATGCGATATTCGATCTCAATGAGCGGCACCTCGTCGAGTTGGTCGATAGCACCTTTTCCGATAACAACTTCCATGTCGGTTGGAATTATCTTGTAATTAACCGAACGATCGTTGCTTCTCGATATAACCGATAATATCTCAGCGTAGCTCAATGTTTCCGGTGAGAAAATAACGTCGCTGATCCGGTATTCTTTTACAACCTTACCGATATTATTTATACTCCCGACGACCGGAATACCAAACACATTCTCGCCCACCCGCTGTCGCGTTGTGTCGATTATGCCGACAATACGATAGCTCTCCTGAATACGTTTGCGGAGTTTTTTAATAATTTCAGGAGTGAGAGGATTAATGCCTACAATTAACGTGCGTCTTGGTGACAACTTAAACAATCCACTCACACCCGAAACTCTACCGAACAATCGGATAAACAGCCGCCAGCCCGGAATGAGCAGCAATGATAGTGTACCGGAAATAAGGACAACCATCCTGCTGAACGCATAATCCTTAAAGAAGAATGTAATCGCCGATACGAGTACAAATGTTATCGCAACGGCTATGAACGATCTGGATACAGATAACCGGTGCTTCGTATACCCGCCCATCCATGCAATAACACTAATCAATATCATTGCCGGTACGATTAAAATCGTGGGATATGCATAATCGGGAAAATGAAATACGCGCCCGAGCCATATATACTCGGCAGCGATCAATGCGAGATTTACCATAATTAAATCGACGGTTGCGGGTACAAGTACATACCCCGAACGGTTTCCCCAGGCAAGCAATGCCCGCATCCAGATGGTTGCGTTGAGCAATCCTTTGATTATCGGCGAGCGGGAAATATTCTTCTCGACAAATACCGACATTGCTTTATAGAACGTCCGAATTTCATCGATATCGCTTCGTCGTGTACTTTCACCTTTATAATGAATTATCTGGGTATCGGCAACATATTGAATTTTCCATCCCGTTTGCTGAATCCGGTAACACCAGTCAAGATCTTCGCCGTACATGAAAAACGTTTCATCCAATCCGCCGACCTGCTCATACACCGCACGCCGGATCATCATAAACGAACCGCTTATGGCGTCTACCTCGTAGCTTTCATCGTGATCGCGGTAGGTCACGTTGTATTTCCCGAATAGTTTTGATTTCGGAAAAAGTGCACTCAAACCCGATATCTTTGTAAATGCTACCCACGGGGTCGGGAAGCCGCGGCGGCATGCAAGCTGCAGCGTTCCGTCGGGGTTGAGTATCCTACAACCCGCCATACCTATCTCAGGGTTGTTTTCAAAAACTGTCAGCATCACATGAATTGTATCTTCCTGCACAAGCGTATCGGGATTGATCAACAACATATAATCACCGCGTGATTGTGCAAGTGCCGTATTATTTGCGCGTGCAAAACCAACGTTCATTTTATTCTCAATCGTGATGACACCAGGAAAATGTGACCGGAGCATTTCGATGCTGCCGTCGTCGGAAGCATTATCGACAACAATTATTTCCGTTTCAAGATAAGGACGATGTTGTACTGCAAAATCTATGCTTTTTCTGATCGTTCGTAATGCCTGAGCCAGAAAATTCTTCACGTTGAAATTTACTATGATGATCGAAAAACGCATGGTTATAACATCCTCAATATGCTGCGCAAACGAAGACTCCACACCCTGAAAATCGCTTCGAGAATAATTCGCTTCGACATTTTTGAAATACCGACACGTCTATCTTCAAATATGATCGGGATTTCGGTTAATCGGAATCTCTTTTTGTATGTTTTAAAATTCATTTCTATCTGAAACGCATAACCGTTCGATTTGATCCGGTCCAAATCTAATCCTTCAAGTACTTCTCTTCTGAAACATTTATATCCTCCGGTTGCATCATATATCGGCATGCCGGTAATGACCCGTGTATAGACATTAGCCATAAAACTAAGAATCAGCCGTTTTATAGGCCAATTTACCACACGCACACCGTCTTTGTATCGTGAGCCGATTACAAGATCATGATCTTTTATCTTTTCGAGGAAATCCGGAATATTTTGCGGATTATGCGAAAAATCCGCATCCATTTGAAAAATGTAATCGAATCGATGTTCAATGGCGTATTTAAATCCAGCCACATATGCGCTTCCGAGTCCATGCTTCCCATGTCTACGAATGAGATGTACCTTTGAATTTTCATTCTTAATATGCTCTACAATTTCCCATGTTTTGTCCGGCGAATTATCGTCTACGACAAGAACATTTATTGAATCGCGGACGGCAAGCACCGAGGATATAAGCTGTCGAATATTATCGGCTTCGTTATATGTAGGTATTATGACGAGAATTCGTTCCATGAATTGGTTAATCGTAAATGGTTCATGGTTAATTGTTATGTCTTGGTGTAAAATTCTTTTATGGCATCGGTGATGTATACTTGTTGCTCTTCGGTTATTTCAGGATGCATTGGGAGTGACAGCACCTCGTCCGTCAGCGTTTCGGTTACGGGCAATGCCCCCTTTTTGTATCCGAGATACGTATATGCTTCCTGCAAATGTAACGGTATCGGATAATAAATTGCATGGGGAATATTTTTCTTTTTAAGGTGCTCGCTTAAAGCATCTCTCTTCCCACACCGAAATGTGTACTGATGAAAAACGTGATAACTACCGCGTAATTCAACCGGCGTTGTGACCGGACTGTGTTTAAGCAATTCGGTATACCTGTTAGCCGCCGCTCTGCGGTTATTGTTCCAGGTATCGAGATATTTTAGTTTAACCAACAGTATCGCCGCCTGTATAGAATCGAGCCTGCTGTTCACGCCGATTTCCGAATGTCTATACCGTTCGCGGGATCCGTGATTTGCTATCATACGTGCTTTCTCAGCAAGTGCATCGTCATTGGTCGTTATCATGCCGCCGTCGCCGTAGCAGCCCAGATTCTTGCTCGGGAAAAAGCTT
>PWJF01000006.1 GCA_003560935.1 Ignavibacteriales bacterium | reverse complement strand
TCAATTAGTGCTCCGGGTCTGAGCATCGTTCGTCGAAACACCGGGACATCATCCCATTCACCGTTAAAACACGCCTTATGATTTCGTTCGGATTCCGGTTTATACGAAGCAGGTACTTTCCGTTCAATGAATTCATCCTCCGGTTTTGTGGAAGCAATCACACGCGCCGATTCGACCTCTATCTCTTTATCGTCAATCCAGAATCCGTACAGGTTTCTGTAATACGTTTCAAATGCAGCGAAGACATCCGTGTCACGATTACATTCGATGGAAAGAACGGATTCCTGTCCAGCAAACCTGAGATTCAGAATGCGCCGCCGTATTTCAATCGTACCGGGATTCACCCCTTCTAAGCGAACTTTTTCGGTCGCTTCGCTCTCAAGTTCTTTCCACTCATTCGCCAGGTGTTTGTTCAGCATAGCAAGCGGTTTTAAATACTGTCGTTCGGCGAATCGTTCGATCACGGCCTTACCGAGTCCATATGAGCTGAGCAATCCCGCATCGGCAGGAAGCAGTATCGTTTCGATGCCAATCTTACCGGCAATGGCACACGCGTGCTGCCCACCGGCACCGCCGAATGCAACAAGTGCATAGCCGGATGGATCGTATCCCCGTTTCAACGAAACTTTTTGGATTGCATCCGCCATACGTTCGTTCGCTATTTCGGTTAATCCCTCAAGAATCCCTGTAGTACCGGCAGTAGTATCCGGATCAATGTTCATCTCAACACAGAGTTCGCGCAGACGGCTTTGAGATTTATTTATCGAAATCGGAATGCTGAAATTTTCAAGGTGGAGGCGTCCGAGCAGTAAATTCACATCGGTAATGGTAAGCGGACCTCCGGCGCCGTAGCATGCAGGTCCGGGTATAGCTCCGGCACTTTCGGGTCCGACTGTAAGACGGAATCCATCATACATACATATCGAACCGCCGCCGGCGGCTACCGTTTCAATTGCCAGCGCCGGTGCGACAAGATGTGCGTCGCCGACATGGTGTTCGAATACATATTCAAAATCGCCGTCATACCGCGCAACATCCGTACTTGTACCCCCCATATCGAACGATATAATTTTCGAATAACCCGATTTTCTTCCGATGTGTGCAGCTCCGACGACACCGCCGGCCGGTCCGCTCAACAAGCTATCCTTACTGCGATATGACGATGAATGCACCAATCCACCCGCACTTGTCATTACATATAATTTTCCGTTTTTTACCGTTTTTCCGATAACATCGAAATACGTCTCGACGATCGGCGCCAGATAGGCATTGACAACCGATGTCGATGCCCGGGGAAGGAGTTTAATGAACGGTGCAAGATCGGATGAACAGGAAACGTGGTCAAAACCGTTATCTTTCAATATTGAAGCGCACAAGCGTTCGTGTTCAGGATTGCGATAACTATGAAGAAACGCCACTGCCGCAGATGTTATACCGGCATCGCGAGTTCGTTTGATACTTTCCTTTAGCTCATCGGTCTTCAACGCATGTAAAATATACCCATTCGCATCGATGCGTTCATCTACCTCAATTACCGTTTCATACAGGGAAAGTGGTTTTATAACGTTCAATGCAAACAGGTCGGGCCGCTGTTGTGTACCGATTAACAAAACATCACCGAAACCTTTGGTAATAAAAAATGCAACACGCGCACCCCGTTGTTCGAGCAAAGCATTTGTGCCGCGCGTTGTGCCGAGACGCATTGTGAGCGGCGGCAAACCGGTATCCGGTGAAGCGCCGGTCACCAGCCGGGTGCCGAGTACGGGCGCCTCCTCTCCGGATCCTACTTCAAAAGGAGTACCCGGTTGAACAGCAATTTTAAGCGGTTTATTGAGAGTGATAATCGACGATGTGGTATCAAACGAATCGATATAAACATCCCGATGCGATCGACCAATGAGATGAAAGCTGAATCCTTTTATAAACCCGTCCGGTGCCTGCCACGACTGATCGACATACATAGTTTGAGCGTCGATGACATTTCGCACCGTACCCCGCAATGCACTGCTGCTGAGAACTTTAGATCGATGAAGCTTGCCTGCGGGATCGCGTGCGAGGATGTCGGTAAACGTGCCGCCTGTATCTACCCAGATGTTCCAGGATTGGTGATGTGGACTCGATGGCATGAGTGTGGTTTGATTAATTACTACTCATCTATTTTTCAAAAACTCCTCTACGACTATCTTCTCCGGCAGTGCCGTGATCGCACCGGATTTTGTGGCAACGAGAGCGCCGACTGCGTTGGCCAAACGGCAAATTTCATGGAGTTCTTCATTTGTCAATTCTTCAATTTTCAAGTCCGACTGAAGCAATCCCTGCAATAAGCCGGCAAGAAAACCGTCGCCGCAGCCGGTAGTATCGACAACGTCAACCGAAAAACCATCGACATGACCGTTTACGTTTTCCGTACGAAAGTAACATCCGTTAGCACCTTTGGTGATAACCACTATGCGCGGACCCGACTTCAATAATCGATGTGCTGCATCTTCAATATTATCGAGTCCGGTTAAGAACGAAGCTTCCTGATCATTCAACCGGAGAATGTGTGTGAATCTCACCACCTTCATCATTAATTGTTTTGCTTTGGATTCGGTCTTCCAGAGATCGAGGCGTATATTCGGATCGAATGAGATAAGGCAGTCCCCCTCCTGAAATTCGCTGATGATCTGTATGAGGGACGACCGCGCCGGTTCTTTTAATAAAAGGAACGAACTGACATGGATTATTTTTGACTGATGCAATGTCGGAAGGTCTACATCGGAAAACCGAAGTTGACTATCGGCGGGCTGGGATTCCCAGAATTCAAAGAACCGCTCTCCGCTCGGAGTAAGAGAAACGAACGCCAGCCGCGTTTTGTGCTGCTTATCGTATACGATCCCGCCGCTCATCACTCCGATCTTTCTGAGTTCATCGCAAAGATACCGTCCGAACGAATCGTCACCGACCCTGCCGATAAATGCAGTCGGTACGCCGAGACGCACGAGTCCGACGGCGAGGTTTGCGGGCGCCCCGCCCGGAAACTTCATAAATGCCGGTGAATTCGATAATGAAGCGCCTTTTTTGGTGGATACAAAATCTACTAATATTTCACCGATACAGGTTACATCCGGATTGTTGTCCATTGTCTATTGCCTACAGCCCCCCTATCGGGGTCAACTACCTACTACTATCTTAAGTACCGATTCCGTCAACCGCCGGGAATACGGATGTTCAAGTGTGCGTGACCGCAAACGCTCGATCGGTGCATCCTCAACGATCTTGCCGTTGTACATTATGAGTAATCGATCACACACATCGTTGAGCACACCGAGATCGTGAGATATAAATAACATAGTGAGATTTAGTTCTTCACGCAACTGTTGAAACAAGTCGATTATCTGTGCGCGAATAGATACATCGAGCGCTGTGACCGGTTCGTCTGCAATGAGAATCTTCGGTGGAACGGCAATTGCGCGTGCAACCGACACCCGCCGCTTTTCGCCGCCGCTGAGTGTGTGGGGATATTCATTTCTGAACGCACGCGGCAGGTTAACCAGGTCGAGTACTTCTTGTATTCTCGTATATCGTTCCTGTTTTGTTTTGTCAGTATGAAGTTTTAACGGTTCCTCAATAATCCGTTGTACACTCATAAACGGGTTAAGCGCCGCATCAATATTTTGAAATATCATTCTGCAATCCCTGCGCACCTGTCGTTTTATCTCTTTTGAACCGGTGTTAATATTTCTGCCATTGATGGTAATCGTTCCCCCCGTCGGTTCGTATAACCCCGCGATTAATCGCCCGAGCGTTGTTTTGCCGCAGCCGCTTTCTCCCGCAAGTCCGACCGATTGTCCTTCATCAATGGAGAACGAGACTCCATCAACTGCACGTACGACACCGTCTTGCTCGCCGAATGATAACAACCGTTTACGGTGAAAAACTTTTACTACGTTTTGGAGGTTAATGACCCGGTTCATATTTCCAGCAACGGTTATAATGATTATCGGTAATTTTTATATCGTGCGGTTCTTCGCGCTCGCATCGTTCACCGCCGTCCTTTAGTTCGGATTTTAATTCGCAGCGGGGATGGAATTTACATCCGGAAGGCAGATGTACCGAATCGGGCGGACTCCCTTTAATAAATTTTTTATCATCCGCTGCAGTTGTAATCTTCAGTGCTGCGTGCAGCAATCCGTCGGTATAGGGATGATTGTTATCGTGTTGAAAAACAGCCGCTGCGGGACCTGATTCAACCACCCGTCCGGCATACATTACCGCTATCGCATCTGCAAAGTTTGATCCGATGCTGATATCATGCGTAATAAACAGTATCGATAAGTTCATTTCGTTCTGCAATGACTTTAACAATTGTAATATTTCAAGCTGCACCGTCGCATCGAGCGCGGTGGTTGGTTCATCGGCAATGAGCAACTGCGGCTCCGCGGCAAGCGCAACGGCAATCATTGCACGCTGCGCCATCCCGCCGCTGAGCTGAAACGGATATGAATCAGCGACCTCCTCGGGTGATGAAATACGGACTTTCTTCAACCATTCCACTGCTATCCCGCGTTTATGCTTATGATTGAGCTTTCCGTAGCGAAGCCGGGCAGATTCACCGATATGATCGGCGACGGTGAAGAACGGATTTAACGATGAGACGGGATCTTGAAAAATCATGCCGATGCGTTTTCCGCGAATACCCGCAATATTGGAACGATGTTTCTTTCTCCATCCCGGTACATCCTTAACGATATTTACTGCATTACCGTTGGTACGCACCGTACAGTAATTTTGTAATTCGTCAAGTAAATTTTTATTCTCAAATACAATATCACCTTCGATGATCCCCGGCGATGCATCTATCAATCCCAGGACCGCCAACGCAGATACCGTTTTACCGCTGCCCGATTCTCCGGTGAGACACACGAACTCCCCTTTATTAACACTATAGCTTGCACCGTCAACGGCTTTCACCATACCCTTTCGAGTATGGAAATACGTACTAAGGTTATTAACCGTCAACAAGGCATCGCTATGAGTTTTAGAATCCTTCAAAGTAGATAATCCGTTTGTTTTACATTAAACCGTTTGCTCAAACCGTCGCCGAGCAGGTTCAGACCGAGTATTGTCCCGATGATGGCCATGATCGGAGGCATTGCCTGCCAGTATAATCCTTCTACAAAATTAAAAGGATACCGGCCGCCCGATCCCTCGTATATCATTCGTCCCCAGCTCACAAGCGGTTCACCGATCCCGTAACCGATATAACTCAGCGTCGCTTCAATTAATATCACGCTGGCAAATCCGTATATGATTTGAATCGACAGCAAATGGCGGCAGTTATACCATACAATGTGTTTTCCGATAATAGTAAGATCGGATAGACCGATTTCCTTTGCCGCCAAATAAAATCGGTGTTCTTTAATGATTCAATTGTGCCGGAAACAATTCGTGCGACCCGGGTTGCGTTCAGTATACCGAGTGTGATCATAATGGCGTACAAATTAAAGTGAGAAATGAACGCAACGATAATCAGAACGACGACCCGCGGATACGCATCAAGTACATTCGTAATATAACTTGCGATCGATTCGGTTACCCTGCCCCGGTAATATCCCGACATCGAGCCGAGAACGATACCGAGAAGAAGTGAGATGAGTACCGTCAGCACACCGGCATACAGGTATGTCGAGGCGCCGTTCAGTACGCGGATGAAGATATCTCTTCCGTCATTATCCGTACCGAGGATGTGTCCTCTGACCGGTTCGTAATATTCCCATTCCATGAGTTCGCGTCTGTCAAACAATGTACGCAATACCGACAAGGTAGGCGGCGAGTCGAAACGGTCAAACTGCACATCGGTCGGTGAATGCGGGTACAAGTTTAGCTGATACGCATACTGTCCGAACAACGCCCCTATTACAAACAATAAGATAATAACCGTTCCAATCATAATAGAGAGCGATCCCGGTTGACGGAAAAAACCTGCCATTCCCTTTGCGGTTTCGTTTTCAGGATTATAAGAGAAACGTTTATTCATGATTTAAGAAATAATAATTTTGTCATTGAATTACTCTCGCGTCCGGGGATCGACCGCAACGGTTAGAATACGATTGAGTATATTTGCTATAACGATTAACAGCGAAAAGATCATTCCTATCGCAAGCAGCACATGCGGATCGCGATACTTCAGCGCATCAAGTGCCACGATACTGATTCCCTGACTGTAGAAAATATATTCAACTATCAGCGCTCCTCCGAGCGCATACGAAAACCTGGATGTGACGATGGTTACAACCGGCAGCAATGCATTTTTTATTAAGTGTTTCGACACACGGGCACTTCGCGCAATAGCTGCACGGATATAATTTTCCCGGATCATCCCTCCGACGACCTCACGAACGTGTTTTATCATCTCACCAACCACGCCGTCGGCTATGCCGAGAATGATGATCGGTATTCCGAAATATCCTGCTACCCGAAACCACGAAACATCATCATACCAATCGAGGATACCGAAGTGCTGTACCCAGAACGGGCGAATAAAAATCGCCAGTAGAAAAACAGGCAATGCGGAAAAAAGATACGTGCCGGGAATAAAGAATCGCACAAATAACGAGTTTGACCGCACTGCAGCAATCACGCCGAGAGGAACAGCGATGAGAATGCTTACAACAAGCGACCCGATAACAAGGATAAATGTTTGACGGAAGCCGTGTCCGATTATATCGCTGACGTCGCGGTTTGTTGTGGTCGAATGGCCGAGATCTCCTTTGAAAACGGCAGAGGTTATCCATTCACCGTAGGCCACGGTAAGAGAAATAAAAGAAGGAGTGGTTCTCACTCCTTCATCGTCGTGTTCATACGTTAATTGTCCTAAAAGAAGGTATATCGTGAACGTGGTACCGAAGAGTACGAGAAATGCGATGATGATTTCTTTCAGAACCGTCCGTGCAGTCTTCATCTACCAGTCGTCTCTGATGTACCACTCGTTCACATAATCAAAGAAGCTGAAGGGCGTTACGCGGGTCATAAAATTCCGCACTTTCTGATTTGCCGCGGCATTTTTATTGAGCGACCAGAGAAACATAAACGGCACGTCCTCTCTGAGCAGCCGATGCAATCGCCGGTTAATATTGATACGTTCGCTCGGATTAGCGGTTTCCCGGAAACGCCTGATAAGCTCATCGACCTCGGTATTATTATATGACGTAAAGTTCTCCGCACCCGGTTTATTGTTGGTCGATAGAAACAGTGGCGCAACATTACCCGCTTCATCGAACACTACCTGGGCAAACGCCAGATCGAAATTGTGTTCATACTTTACCCGTTGAATCCATCGCTCAAACTCAAGCTCCTGTAAGTCAATCGAAATACCGATTCGTTTCATATCCGATATAAATTGCGCCGTTACGCGGGGTGTGAAATCGTCTCCTTCATGGCGCGGAACAACAAGCGTGAAGGACAGCCGATCACCGTTATTGTTCACTCGCGTTCCATCCGGTGCGCGGTTGCCAAATCCCGCCTGTGTCAGAAGCCGGATTGCTTCAGCGGGATCGTACGGAAACGGTTCAGCGTCTCTGTCGCGAACATAAAATGCGCTCGCCGGAGGAAACGGACCCGATATGAGCGCTCCTTGATTTTGATAAATACGATCGAGTGCGTTCTCACGATTGAAACCGTAGGTCATTGCCTGTCTAATTCTTTGTTCCCGTAAAAGTCCGCGTTTAAAATTAAAAGCAATAAAGTGATATGAAAGACTTTCATACGGTTTTATCTGGAACCCCGCCGCACGAAGCCGTGCGATCGCCGGCGGCGGTATTTCGACAAGAACATCGACCTGCTGATTGAGTAAAAATTCGATCTGCGTGCCGATGTCGGTCTGCACATACATGCGGACTTCGTCGATAAACGGACCGGTACTGTTGTTTCTCTGGCGG
>PWJF01000079.1 GCA_003560935.1 Ignavibacteriales bacterium | reverse complement strand
GGTGCACCAAAACTCACATTCAACGATGTTGCGGGCGCCGAAGAGGCAAAAGTCGAATTGTATGAGATAATTGATTTCCTTCGCGATCCGGGAAAGTTCCAGCGGCTTGGCGGAAAAATACCTCGCGGCGTACTATTACTCGGGCCCCCGGGAACGGGTAAGACACTCCTTGCGCGTGCGGTTGCCGGTGAAGCGGGCGTACCCTTTTTCTCCATAAGCGGCGCTGATTTCGTCGAGATGTTTGTCGGTGTGGGAGCAAGCCGTGTACGCGACCTGTTTGAAAATGCAAAGAAAAACGCACCGTGTATCGTTTTCATCGATGAGATTGATGCTGTAGGACGTCAACGCGGTGCAGGGCTTGGCGGCGGACATGACGAACGCGAGCAAACCCTCAACCAGCTCCTTGTTGAGATGGACGGCTTCGAACAAAACCTCGGCGTTATCATAATCGCAGCTACCAACCGTCCGGATGTACTCGATCCGGCATTACTGCGACCCGGTCGTTTTGATCGTCAGGTAGTCGTCGATCGCCCGGACGTAAAGGGCCGCGAGGGTATCTTGCGTGTTCACACACGGAATATCCCGTTGGCTGAGGACGTTGATCTTGAAATATTAGCGAAAGGAACTCCCGGGTTAGCGGGTGCCGAGCTTGCAAACCTCGTCAACGAAGCGGCACTGCTTGCAGCGCGCCGCAATAGCAACGTGGTATCGATGCACGACTTTGAAGATGCAAAAGATAAAGTTATGATGGGAACCGAGCGCAAGAGTCTGATCATATCGGAAGATGAAAAAAAGACAACCGCCTACCACGAAATCGGTCACGTTCTTGTGGCACGAATGATACCCGAAGCGGATCCGGTTCACAAGGTGACCATCATACCGCGCGGACGGGCTCTTGGCGTTACGACCTATTTACCCATTGACGAAAAACATACCTATCCGCGTGAATATCTCGAAGCAATGATTACCTATGCACTCGGCGGTCGTGTTGCAGAGAAGATCGTGTACAACAAACTCACGACCGGTGCATCCAACGACATCCAGCGTTCAACACAGCTCGCCCGCAAAATGGTATGTGAGTGGGGTATGAGCGATAAGCTCGGGCCGTTGAATTACAGTCATACCAATGAAGAGATATTTATCGGCAGACAAATGTCGCAGGGAAGGGATTTCAGTGAGCAAACCGCTGTCGAGATCGATAAAGAAGTAAAGGCGATTATTCTTAAAGCCGAAAAGCGCGCAGAGAAAATCTTGCGTGAGAACATCGACGTACTACATCGCCTGTCGAAAGTATTGCTCGAACGCGAGATACTCGACGCCGCCGAGATAGATATGATCATCCGGGGTGAAGAACTACCGCCGATCAAAACCAAAAAGAACGGCGAGGAAGCGGAAAAAGAAGCGCTCGAGAAAGCGGTAGAAAAACTTCGCAAGCATTCAAGAAAGAAAGTACCGGAAAAAGAAAAAAGCGACGATAACGGTATTCCGTCGGATGGAAACGAAAAGAAAAATATTTCCACTGGGTCGAATACGGCAAACAATGACGGCACAAACGCCGGACACGGCGAGGGGAAAAAGGAAAGCAATACGAATAAAGATACCCGAAGTAAGAGAAAGTAAGTCATGCAGGATGTTCAAAGTCCCTCGTTCAAATCGGAGATTGTGCGTAAACTTTTTCACCTAACTAATCTTGCAATCCCGGTAATATATTTTTTTATACCGAAATCGACGGCATTAATGATCCTGATACCGCTTACTGTGGCGATTATTGCGCTCGATTTGCTCAGGTTTTTTCACCAACCGACCGCACAACTGTTTAACAGATACTTCGGTATACTTCTTCGAAGCAGTGAGCGCGACCAAAACAACCTGCGATTGAACGGCGCAACATTTGTACTTATCTCTGCAACGTTTTGTATCATCGTTTTTCCAAAACTATTGGCTGTTATCGGATTGGTGACACTTACGTTTGCTGACGGCGCAGCCGCGTTATTCGGCAAACGATTCGGGAAAAGAAGGTTTTTCAATAAATCTCTTGAAGGCAGTATTGCGTTTTTTATTGCCGCTTGTTTTGTCGTGCTCGTAACACCAAAATTTAATTACGAGATCTTGGAATACCTCCTCGGCTTCATTGCAGCGGCGGTCGGAACCGTTACCGAGGCGGCGTCGGGTTTTCTCGACAATATTGCAATCCCGGTCAGTGTCGCGACTACTCTCTGGATTGGATACACCCTATTTTTACCTCATATCGATGTTTATATGATACGGTAACATTCCAGAACGAAAAATTGTTGTGTGAATAATGGAATTAATTTGATGAAGGAGAACCGGAGATGACAGAAAGAAAAATGAAAAGCGAGCAGAACCGCTTTGCTCCCTTGATTTTTATTATTATTGTAGCAGTAGTCGCCTACGCCGCCGTTAAAATGATTGACTGGGGCGACGTTCAATTACGTGCAGAAGGCGACATGTATGAGATAATCGTGTTTGCCGATTCAAGCGATTACATCGTACTCGAACCGGTCTTGCGCGAAGCGCTCGGCCAGGAAATAGTCACACCCCAACCGGAGCAACTTTTCACATTGTACCGGGAGGATATCCAGAATTTCTCACGCTACCGGCGATATAAAAATTTACTTATAGTTGCACCGCTCGACGGAACCGGTACTACCGCTCAATATATGAACGCGGCGCTTAGCGAAAGCGTCCAGGAACTGGTTATGGCCGAAGAAGAGTTTGTGATAAATAGATATCACAGCAATGCTCGCGGCCAGATGATTATGTATTTAACAGGTCCGACACTCGATCACATCTATAACAACATCATGCATCACGCCGACCGGTTATTCTATCACTTTCATAATTTTGCTCTCCGACGGGAGATTGAAGGTGTTACCCGCGAACGACGATATGCAAAAGCAGATTTGAGTGAAAAATTTCTCGAGGATCATCAATGGACAATGTTTATTCAACATGACTACTATCTTGCGATAAATAATCCCGAAAAGAATTTCGTGTGGCTGCGACGCGCTACGCCGCCCGATATGGAGCGCTGGATATTTATTCATTGGATTGAAGATGAGGAAGCACATCAAATAACGCCGGAGTTTATTCGTGAAACGCGCGATAATCTGACACAACAATTTTATCGTACAGTGGACGATAAAGCGTATGTCCGTATTGCACCGGAATACCATGAGCTGCAAGAAGTAAACTTTAAAGATCGATACGGCATTAAAACCCGAGGATTGTGGCGGTTCAGCGACTTCAGCGGGGGCGGACCGTTTATTAATTATACATTTTTTGATGAAGAAACCGGGCGTATTTACATGCTGGATGGATCAATCTTTGCACCTCGATATGAAAAGAAGAAATTGATCCTTCAGGTGCAGGCGCTGCTCAATACCTTCGAACCTGCCCCCGATCCTGAAGTGGATCCGATACAGCAGGTCATTGAAGATGTCGAGCCTGCGGTGGAGTGATGTTGTGTACATGTTTTTTGCGACGGGTATATTCCCTCAATAATCACCTATACGTTTATGTTCGCCTCAACGGCTTCGAGCAGTAATTCGGCAACATCCTTGACGACAACCACCTCACTCTTCTCCTTTGCCTTCACACCGTCGCTCATCATCGTCATACAGAAGGGGCACGCCGTACCGATAACATCGGGATTGAGCGATAACGCTTCTTCGGTTCGCTCGATATTGATGCTTTTTCCCACCTTCTCTTCCATCCACATCCTCCCTCCGCCTGCACCGCAGCATAATCCCTTATCACGCGACCGCTGCATTTCCACATACTCCCCCCCGCCGATCGATTGTATAACATTTCTCGGAGATTCATACACGTTGTTATGCCTCCCGAGATGACACGAATCGTGATAGGTTATCTTCTTTTTCTGCTCCTCGGTCACGTTTAACTTGCCGGATTTCACAAGATCCATGAGAATATAGGTATGATGGATAACTTCATACTTTCCTCCAAAGTCTTGATACTCATTACCGAAAATATGGAAGCAGTGCGGACAGGTTGTAAGTATCTTCTTTACGTTGTAACCGTTCAAGGTTCCGGCATTCTCGGTCATCATCATTTGCGCGAGGTATTCGTTACCGAGCCGTCGCGCGGTGTCGCCGTTGCATTTCTCTTCTTCACCGAGAATGGCAAAGTTGATGCCGGCTTTTTTCAATAAAACGACAAATGCCCGTGAGACTTTTTTATACCGGTTGTCGTATGATCCGGCACATCCGACCCAGTAGAGATATTCAAAGTCCGGATTATCCCGTACGGTAGGTACGTCGAGTCCTTCGGCCCATTTCACACGATCGGAATGACTGAATGCCCACGGCGTATAGTTACGCTCGAGATTCTGGAACGTATTTTTCAATTCGGAGGGGAACTGACTCTCCATCAATGTCTGATACTGGCGGATTTTCAGAATATCCATCATCGGATGATTAGCAACCGGACAAATATCCACACAAGCGCCGCATGTCGTACACGCCCATACGGCTTCCTCACTAATCGCATACTCAAGCAGCGGTTGGGAATCCTCCCCCCCGTTGCCAAGCGATTTCATATTTTTTCGTGTGTAATACCGTTTATTAATTTCCAACGCCGACGGGGAAAGCTCTTTTCCGGTTATATATGCCGGACACGCATCCTGGCATCTGTTGCACATAATACAGGCGAATGCATCGAGAATCTCTTTTTTATGGAGATCCGACAAACGGGAAACGCCGAATTGTTCGGCATCCTCATCTTCGAGATCGACCGGCTCCATTTTACCGATCGACACACCTTGCGGACTGACCATAAAATTCAGCGGTCCCATAAATATATGAGCATGTTTACTGTAGGGAAAATATGGTATAAAAATCAATATCAAACCGAGTGCTATCCACCAGCTAATATGCCAGCCGAGTACAATTGTATCGGGACTAAGTGCAAATGCATGCCAGAGGTTCGCAACAGAATTTGCAAACGGCTGCCAGTGATCGGTCCCATGATGTGCGACGAGAAATGATTCACCTATAAAACGGAATCCGACGTGCAGGAATATAAACCCGCCTACAATCCAGGAATCCTTCGGAATACCCCGCACCGCTTCCGGCATTACCTTTACATCGTCGCGGATCCGCAGAGACGGCGATGCTGCAAGGAAGCGGCGTACGATTAAATATATAATCCCCATTATAACACCGACACTCAAAACATCTGCCAGCAACCGGTACACTCCACCTGCAACCGTATCCCCGAGAAAGTGAAATCCTGCAATATACCCTTCAAGTACATCAACAACGTTCACGATAATATAAAATATAAATCCCCATGCTACCGCATAATGGAAGAGCGAGGTAACCGGGCGATCGCGTAGTATCCGTCCTTGATTAAAAAGTGCAATTATGCCGGTTATTAACCGGTTCGGGAGCTGGCGATACTGCAAATCACCGTCTCCGCGATTGATGATCCGAAACATTCTGCCAAAATTTATATATGCAAGATAAAGCGATATAACCGTGAGCAGGACGAAGAGAATTTGTTCGGTTACGGTGAGCATTCAATATCTCCTTACAAAGTTTAACGGATCGTATCAATTATGCCGGCATGCCTGATACCTGTACGACAAGTTCCCTGTTTCTGGAACGATTATCGAAATCGATAAATATTATTTGCTGCCAGGTACCGAGGATCATTTTACCATTGGTCACCGGTACTGTAAGCGAAGGGCCTGTTAATGAAGCACGCACATGTGCATACCCGTTGCCGTCGCCCCACGTCGCGTCGTGATGGTATGTTCTGCCGGTGGGTGCGATTCGTTCGTACGCTTCCGGAAGATCCCCAAGCAGACCCGGTTCGTATTCGACGGTGGTAAGCCCGCCGGTCGAACCCGGGACAAAAACAAGGACCTGACCGTCGCGTATGTTATGCTTTGTGACTATTGATTGAACTTTATCGGTAATATCGATAATATCGGTGTGCCCTTTTGTTTTGAGGTGTATCGAATCTGTTTTTACGATCATTCTGATTCTTGGAGGTTAACTGCGACTAATTCCGTTTTTTTCCTGATGTAATATAAGGTGTTTTCTCTCAAAAAGAGGCCGTCGGGAACCGGCACGGATGCATTATCGAAAAGTATATCGCGGTACAATTCATTAAAATCGTTCTTATTGTAGATAATCAGCTCTTGGGTAAGCAGTGTGTTGCCGTCCGCCTGACCGCCTTTGATCTTATGATAGCACACAATCAGATTATTTCCGTGTTCCAATACTTCGACGGGATCGATAAGGCGTTCCTTGCGTTGTATGCTGCTCACGATCTGTGTGAATAATCCGTGATTGTTGAATTCAGGATTATACACATCGGGAAACGTCAACTTTACGTGCGGATCGTTTGCCCGCGCTTCGATGCGTTCACTCTCTACAGTCTCACGGTCTTCAATGGTATCCTGTATTTCGCCGCTTTCAGGGTCGAGTCTGTGGCATCGGGTGTGCTCTATATCGCGTTGTTCTACAACGACTGCATCGTCTTTTACATACAGGAACGTCAGCTCGGGATGATCCCAGAGTATTTGTCCGGTTTCCATATCTACCGAGGTCACATGTCGTGGATGCGGAAGATCGGGTTTCGCAAATGCATGAAGATAAAGATGTCGACCGTGTACTCCCTCGGTCGTAGTCCACCACCCTTCTCCTTTCCGGCTGAGGGTCCACTTCTCTTCCCCGTTGCGGCTGTCGATGCAAAAAAACGTTACTCTTTTTTTTTCATTATCTCTATGCTCACCGGCAACGAGATCGCCGTGCGAAAACAGGACCCGCCACAATTGTCCGTCGACTTTGTAGACCCACAGGGGCTTATAATACCGGGATTTGAACAGGGAGAACAGTTTCATATACATAGTATTATAGTTAATACAAAATGAAAGTGCAAGTACTGTGGGAGCTCTGATTTCGCGGGAGGGTTCATTCTTCTTGATTTAAGACGAAGCTTTGCTAGTATTGACATTTGTTAATATTATGATTAATTAGTGCTTTACCCATACTTTACTGGAGTAGAGTGATTGATGATGTATACAGAAAAAGGAAGCTGCGGCGTCGGATTCGTCGCGAGTTTACGGGGGGACTATTCGAACCGTCATTTACGGGCAGGACTCGATTCGCTCGCCTGCGTTGAACACCGGGGGGCATGCAGTGCGGACCAGATAACGGGCGACGGCTCCGGTATCATGACCGATATACCGTTTGAGTTATTCGGTTACGACCGAGACTCCATCGCAATCGCCACGCTTTTTATACCCCGAAACGCCGAAGGAAAAAGGAAAAGTCTGGCGATCTTCAAGGATGTCTTTGAGTTCATGGAATTACAAATCCTTGAATACCGCGACGTACCGGTACGTACGGATATTCTCGGTACCGATGCACGGAATACACTTCCGTCAATAGTACAGGCGATCATAAAGCGACCCGGACATTGCCGTACCGATGCATCGTTTGATAAATTGCTATATACCGCAAAACAGCACGCACGTGTGAAACTTGACGATGCTGGTATTAAAGAAAATTTTTATTTCGTTTCTCTCTCGGCAACGACAATTGTTTACAAAGCGTTGGTGCAGGCCGATGCACTCGACCGGTTTTATCCGGATTTACAAAGTCCAAACTTTAAAACCCGTTTCTGTATTTTTCACCGCCGGTTCAGCACCAATACACGCACATCGTGGGATAAAGTGCAGCCGTTCCGCATCATCGGTCATAATGGAGAGATAAATACGATAACAGGCAACCGCTCATGGGCAAAGGTACGCGAATTATATCTCGGATTACGCCCCGGTGAACTTCTTACACATCGCGGGATAAGCGATTCGGGCAGTTTAAATGAAATGGTCGAAGCGTTGAT
>PWJF01000402.1 GCA_003560935.1 Ignavibacteriales bacterium | reverse complement strand
CTGCATTACGTGGATGCTCACCGGTTTTTTTGCGGAGGGATGGCCGAGTGGCTGAAGGCGGCGGTCTTGAAAACCGCAGACCCTGACGGGTCCGGGAGTTCGAATCTCTCTCCCTCCGCCATAACATTAATAATTTCAAATAGTTACATATAAAAAATCTTTCAACCAGCCATCCGTTGTACTAACAAAAAAATGCTTCTCAGGCTAAATTTTTTTTAACCTGGAAGCATTTTTTTTCCGGTAATTTTGCCTTCCAGAAGAAAGCAGACATTTCAGCCTGATTTTAAAATAATTTCAGGCAATTATATAAAGCCATATACGGCCCTGAGCCAATCCGGTCCATACTCAGGTATGGATTTTTATTTTGAAAGGCCTCACACGGCCTCTCATGGCTTCAGTATTCACAAAAAAAATGGCCAGGCAACCATCTGATCACCTGGCCAAGCTGGGAGTACCGACCGCGCCCGGAGATGTCAGACCGTCGGCTGTCGCGGTTATGGCTCACTCACGACTTACAGCAGGCTGTTTGCGGTCATGAAAACGTGAAACTAACCACTGGCCAGCCCCGCCGGTGTCCCTGGCCCAAAATGGAGCCAAGGCCCATTATTATGAATCCAGAAGTGTATCCTCTGGACCGTATCTTGTTTTGCAGATGGCCAAAGCAGTGATTACCCCATTGGCGGCATTATTCGTCATTCGCAGCCGAAGCCAGGGCCTGCCCTCGACCATCTTTGTCACGGGAACCTCAAAGACAACTAGTTTATCACTAAACGGATCATCGTTGATTGTGTAATAATCATTGTCCGGCGTGACCTCGACGTCATGGGTCAGCCTGTCCGATCCTGCATCCCCTATGTCCTCATTAGACCGCTTGCCGGTCAAGACAAGGCTTGTGGCATTGCCCCCGGCTTCAGCCTGGTCAGCAGATTCAATATGCAGCAGTCCACCATCGGCAACGGTGCCGAACAGGATGGCAATAGTTGCATGATGAACCCCGGCCATGTTCACGGCTGCGGACGTAAAGCCAATATCATAGTCCACCGAAAGAACCAGTGGCACTATTTTATTCATTTCGTTGTGCATGGCTTCCCCCTTATCCGTTCTTGCGTTCGCCCAGGACCACAAAAGGCGAAACCGTCGTGCTTCCATCCTCAAGGGTCAGAGGCCCGTCCCACAGAGGTTGCCCGTCGTGCCTCTCTATCAGCCTGGCGGCTAGCTGGTCACTTGTAAAATAAACGTGCGGACTCAGGTCAAAGCGCATGCCCTGGCGCAATCCTATAATATATTGCGATAAATCGGCCAGGATCACATCACCGCGTGAGCCTAGAGGCATGGATTTTTCAGTGAACAATACCGGCCTGGTCAACATCTTGAACCCTGAGCCATCCTCACGTAAAACCGGATAGTGACTGCCAAGCGTGTCGTCGCCTTCTTCGTGGACAACAAACAACTGCATAAGCTGTGGTATGGTGGACTGGTGGCATATCCAGACTGACCTGTTGAAACTGGCGGCGTGAAGCCTGGCCAGCATCATTGTCAGATTCTCATAATGGATGGTGTCATTTGCCTGGCCAGACAGCTTTGCAATCTCAATGGTGCATCCGGCATTCAGTATGCCAAGCGGCTGGCCCGCGCCTGATCCTTTCAGGAAAGCCCTGTCACGATACCATGCCAGGCCCTGACCGCAGATATTAATAATCTGCTCAGGCCCGCCAACCATGTCTTGCACCAACTCATTGGTCAGCTTCAAGCGTCCGGTCAGCTTTTTGGCCATCAGGGTCATGTCCCTGGCTTTCGGGTTCTCTTCCGGGATCTCTTCACCTTCCCCGACGTAAGCGGCTTTAAAGCCCCCGTAAAGGCTGGTGCCATGATCCCCAATCTCAACGCCTGGGATCTTAATCTCGTTGCTTATCATGGGCTGAACAAAAGCCCGTGGCATGATCAATTCATTTTCCAGGCTGATATTATGGATCTTCTGAACCGTCTCAGTAGGCACCCAGAAACCGCCGTCTGACGGCGTGGTCTCATTCAGCCCGGACCTGATTAAACGCGGGTCATGCCTGCCACTAAAAACAGCCTGGAAGAAGTTGTCCGAAGCATCTTTTCCCTGCCAGTTATAGCCACCACCAGAACCGAACAAAGCCTTGTAGTCTTTGGCGGCATTCGGCGCTTTCAAGCTGGGCCTGCGCTGGTTCGTACTAATAACCGGCCCATCCTGGCCCAGCACTTTATTTTTTTCAGCCGTGAGGCGTGGACCGGGCAACTCGTCCCGTTCGCGCTCGAAGTTGGCAATGGTTGTTTCAAATTCTTTGGCCAGGCCAGTGTCGCCAAGATCCTGCGCCCTCATCTGGTCCAGCTTCCCCTGCAGTGATTCAATCGCGAAATTATATTCCGCGTGTGTTTTATATGTAGACATTATTATATCCTCATTAATTGATTAGTTGGTTCTCTGTCGGATATATATTCACCTGCCAACCGTCCGCAACGTCCCGCTGTGGCCCGGCTCGCTCGCTGCAGTTCGCTTTTATTATCCTGACAACTTCCCGTTGCCCTGGCTCTTTACCATCCCGGCAAAGTGGCCGGATAAAAAAGCTGGCCACAACTCACGCGGCAAAATCAATTTTGCTGTGCGTTTAGAATCCTAAGCAACTCTGGTGGTGCTTCCTCTCTGTACCTGCCTGCCAGGTAAAGCATCTGCTTGATCAGCAGCGCTCTGGCCTCACGTAGCAAAGTATAATCACCGCTTGTTTTGGCATGATCCAGGATCTCAGAATAAACGCTTGTGAATTCTTCCATGCTGGCATCTGATTCCATTAAAAACTCAAGTTCCTGTAACGCTGCATTCATATCCATTTTTATAATCCTTGTTATAGATAAAATCAATAGAAAAGGCGATAACTGGCCCAGGCTCTCATTTCATATTGCGGACATGAAATTTCGTGTGAGGCTGTGCGGTCCCGGACCTGACCTCTCAGAGGATAACTAGGCCCCGGCACTATCTCCAGCCCAGGCCCCGGAGCGCTTCATCCACTGACGGCACATTTTTTTCCAGCCACTTGCGCCCGGCTTCAGCAGCAAGCATGACTTGGCGGTCACCTGGTGGTAATGAATCAATGTGTTCCTGCCACCTCTGGCCCTGCTTCCTGATCCTGGCCAGCCTTTCAGCCTTGCGTCTGCAGGGAATGCTACAATAACGCTTATTACTCCGGCCAGACATGGATTTTCCGCATATTTTACAAGTCACTTAAAAACTCCATAGCCGATGCCCTAACCCTCGGCTTCTGAATCAAGAGAGTGCGCCCGGTACTCAGGCGGTCAAGCCTGAAGAATTGACCGGCCCCCGGTCACTGCAAACTCTCCGCTTGCTTCTCCGGTTCCGGAAGCGGTTCATTCCACCAATGAGCAATGCCACGCCAGTGACCGCAACATTCAGCATGGTAAGGTAAAATGCTTTTTCCATCGTGGTGTCTCCTTCACGCCCGTTCATATAAGTTCTCATATCTCGCAAATATTTCAGGGAAGCATTTCAGCCACATTGTTTGAACTTGGCTCCAATTATCATCAGCCCATACAGACCGCGGAACTGGATAAAGCCCCTCGCCTCCATCAGTGAGCAGGGCAATATGTCCAGCATGGACAAGAGCCATAAATTCTTCTGTCCCGCTGACTGTCCCGCTGACTGTCCCGGTTTTTGGCTGCTGTCCCACTGTCCCAAACATATAGGGACGGGACAGTGGGACACTTTCAGTATTTGGCTTAACCACGCCATTTAATGCTGTCCCACTAGGCTTTTTATTTTCAGGTATAGTGGGACACTCTGTCCCGGTGACTGTCCCACTGACTGTCCCACTGACTGTCCCACTTTTGAGGATGCTTTGAGCTATTTTTTTCAGGCTCATGCAGCACACCCTTTCTTAAGAAGACGATGGACCTTTGATCTGGTCAATCCAGTTTCCTGGGAAATTTCTCTGATGGAAAGTCCGTCGGCCTTCAGACTCATAACCCTGTCGAGATCCACATCATCAATGGACCTAACAAGCCAATGAGCACCATCATGATCAGTTCTCAGGGTTAACTCGAATGGATTCGCTTTTTCGCCGAATACTCCCCTGGATTTATCCAGGTGGACCTCAACCCTTGCCCCCTCTGATGGCTGATGATCAGATGGTTTTCTGAGGGATATAACAGTGTCCAGGATGTCTTCCCGGGAAGATGTGCCTCGCTGCGCTCCACCTTTTCCGGCATGGTGAACCAGTATCACAGTCTTGCCCGTTCGCCTGAGTTCCAAGAGCCACGACTGGACAGGAAGCCACGATTCAGAATCGTTTTCCCGACCATGTCTGGCAAGACAGGCAAGATTATCAACAATAATAATTTCATAATCCTTGATCAAAGAAGATATTTCTTTCTGACTGTTAAGCTGGGCCAGGTTCGGCATAGGGCGGTTTTGCAGATCTGGAGTTAAAATCTGAAGAAAAGATGGATCTGGTGGTTCGCTTTCGGCTCCGGCCACTATCGAAGTTAATCGCTCCTTCATGGTTCGGGCGGGCATTTCTCCGTCAATAACAATAGCCTTCCTGGGCCTTGGAGCTTTCCACCCTCCAAACAGCAGCCCTCCAGATGCTATCCCATAGGCTAACGAAAGAACAAACCATGTCTTTGCTATACCTCTGGGACCATAAACCATGATAAGCCCTTGCTGCGGAATGACTGGATCAACCACAAATTCCCGTTCTGGAATGTCAATCTCCAGCATTTGCTGAATATCCAGAAGTTTAAATGGAGATTGTTCTTCAGGCTGTCTCTGAGCAAAAACAGCATCCAGGTCAATGGGAGACTTTTTCCCGTATTCCAGCCCATCCCTGATGGTTTTCATTGACGAAGCAAAGTCTTTTGTTCCGGAATCAGTAACGGCCTGCTCCAATGCAGAATAAACATCTTCTTCTGGGATATATTGGAGATAACCACCAATCAATTTTGACATCCTCAATCTGGTGGAGTGCATAGTTCCGATCTGGGATTGTCGGATCTTTTCACAACATGACTGCAAGACTTTTTTGGAATATTTTTCTTTTCCTGAAGAATTGCCAATATAGTCTTTGACATCCACTTTTAGCCCCTGATCTGGTTCTTTGCTCCAGTATTCAATGTCAAAAAAGCAGGCATCCGGATTGACCCATGCATCTGGATCATAAGACAGGAAGGTCAGTCGGGAGATGTCTTTGCAGGCATCGTCAATCTTGATCTGATATGTTTTTTCAAGATATCTCTGGACTGCTGCAAAGAATTTTTTATGGTCTTGATCATTCTTGATCCCTTTGGCCCTGACTCCGGCCTTGATCCCGCATCCGCTCGGAGATACAAAAGCAAACCAAATGTTCTCATCACGCTGAAGAAGGTCCATGACCCTGGATACATCTTCCACGTGGTCCATGTCAGGAATTAGAAAGCCAGTGGGAGCTTGAATGGAATCATTTTTTCTGTAGGGAAAAATTCCACCAAAAGTAACTACAGGTAATGTTTTTTTAAATTCGACATATGCCCCGTTATCTTTCGATTCTTTAATTTCCCTTGCCTTGATGATCAGATCCTTGAACTTGTCCGACTTGATAGACTCCAGAACATAAGTCCAGTCAACTTGACCATTAGGTTTTGGATCAGTGCATTTTGTAAAGGTGGATATTTTGCTACTCATGGCTGCCCCTCCTTGACCATCACAAGGCGATCAACAAGGCGACTAATCCATTTTTTCCAGGGCCAGTTGAGCCAATAGAGGATTTCAATGATCAGGTTCAGCAGAACCCCGGCAAGAAACTTCTTGACATAATTGTCAATGCTCAATATAAATTTTTTAGTGAGGTGTGCCTGTTTTCTTTTTTTCTTGCCCTGGATGCTTGCAACATCCAGGGCTTTTTTTCGTCCGGACATCACTCCACCTCTCTGGTCTTTTCCCACTTCTCAAGGGTGGATAAATTCCATCGGGAGCAGCCAGGGCTTAGCTTAACTGGCTTTGGGAATCCGTGATTCTGCACCCAGCGCCAGACTGAAGCGCGTCTCACTCCATAGCGCTGTGCAACTTGGTTATCGGTAAGATAGATTTGATTCAGCATGTTACAACCTCCATAAGTCTTAGCTTATGGACAGTAGTAACATTGCGTATTGTGTGAGAAGTAACTAGCTACACAAGAAAATCATTTTCTGTGAAAATAATTTGTGCGGAATGTTTCCTTGGATATTTCAACAGGTTCATCATCTACTGCAACAAGGACTTCATTTTCTTCATCGTTTTTTTTATAAAATAAAACATTTTCTAGTTCATCATAACCCGGCTCTTTTGGTATCTTGCCATCCCACATCTGTCCAAAAGACAATCTTGGATACTTATCTTTCAAGTGAAGCGCGTACTCCTTCCAAGGTGGTAACGCCTTGTTTTCTCTAGCATCCTTGCCTCTTTGACTGAGCATTCCATAAGCATGGAACAGCGTCACAAGCCTTCCAAGATGAAAAGCGTCATCAAGGATCTTCTCTTGATCTTTGCCGTTCTGGATGGAATATATTGTATCCAGTATTCTTGCAGACAGATCTTCCTTGCTATCAGCTTCAAAACCTTGTGCTCGGACATAAGGCTCTAAAGCATCATAGGCAGTTTGAATATTTCCCAATTCTTCAATGGGTGGATGCCCAATCCTTAACTTATCAGGCTCAGACTTGGTGCAGTAGTGTGGCTGGTCAATCAGGCCATTTTTTTTCAAAATCCTCTTTGCCAGATTTTTAAAAAATTCCAGCCGCTGACTAAAGTTGTAAGGTGGAAATCCGGCTACCTTGATCTGGTCAGCTATTTTTTTGAAAAACTGTTCCGCGTCTGTTGGTCCATTGGAGATATACACCTTTCTTTTGGAGAACTGCCTGCCAATAATTTTTTCTCTCATTTTATCCCACCTCACTTACAGCACCGTGCATCTGAAGAACCTTGCCCGGCTTGTATTCCTTGCCGCAAAAATTCGCCCAGTCCCTCATCAATGACATGCGCTTGTTGAACAGATCCCCGCGCCGATATGCGGCCTCGGTCTTGCTGTCTATGGCATGCCCCAGGGCCATTTCTGCAACTTCCCTTGGATAATTAGTGCATTCAGCACACCAGTCCCCGAAGGTGGACCGGAACCCATGCGGAACAGCTTCAACTCCCATTTTCCGGCAAAGCATAGACAAGGACATGTCAGACAGTGGCCCGCCCCTGGTGCTGGTAAAAACATATTCTGAACCCTCAAACCTGGGCAGGCCCTGAAGCAGTTCCAGGACATCATCAATAAGCGGCACCCTGTGTTCCTTGCCGGTCTTGGTTCTTGCCCCCGGAATGATCCAGACAGCGTTTTCCTGGTCAAATTCACTCCATACGGCTAGCCGTGCTTCCCCTGAGCGGCAAGCAGTAAGAATGACAAATTCCAGGCACCTTGCAGACATGCCTTTCTTTTCCCTCAAGCGCTGCATAAATTCCCCGATCTCCTGCCAGGGCAGGGCCTTGAAGTGGGAAACTTTTTTAATCTTGGTGGGTGCAGGAAGAACAGCGTCAAAAATGGATTCGCCATGAAACCCCTCTGGACTGGACACAAAAGGGGTTGTGGTCAAATCGAAGGCGAAAAAACATACCGTTCTGGCAATCAGTCGCTTGCAGCCGGTGCGAGGGTGGCGGAACTGGCAGACGCGCTGGACTTAGGATCCAGTCCCTTTCGGGGGATGCGGGTTCGAATCCCGCCCTTCGCACCAAGCTGTTTTAAAAATGCTTTTACGTCAATGTCATGGAGAAAAAACATGAGCAGAAAAGGTAAAGTCGTTCTTGCATATTCCGGAGGGCTGGACACTTCTGTAGCCGTAAAGTGGATACAGGAGACGTATGGGCTGGATGTGGTCGCTCTGACCATCGATATGGGG
>PWJF01000379.1 GCA_003560935.1 Ignavibacteriales bacterium | reverse complement strand
CGGTCGTTTCGATCCCGTTCGGCGGTGCGAAAGGCGGCGTGAAAATCAATCATAAGAAATACTCTGTTGAACAACTCGAAACCATTACGAGACGTTTTACAGCGGAACTTATCAATAAAAACTTTATTGGTCCCGGAATAGACGTCCCGGCACCCGACTACGGCACAAGTGCCCGCGAGATGTCATGGGTGGCAGATACATATCAGGCATTTCATCCCAATGCAGTCGATGCGGCGGCTTGTGTTACCGGTAAACCTCTCAGTCAGCACGGCATCCAGGGTCGTAAAGAAGCAACGGGACGCGGGTTATATTTTGCGTGTCGGGAAGTATGTAAAGTTGAAGAAGATATGAAAGCACTCGGTCTCGCGACCGGACTTGAAGGGAAGACTGCCGTTGTGCAGGGACTCGGTAACGTCGGATATCATGCTGCAAAATATCTATACGAAGACGGGGTCAAGCTCATCGGATTAATCGAGATCGAAGGCGGTATTTATAATCCAAAAGGTTTTGATCTTGAGGACGTCATACGCCACCGGGATGAAACCGGATCGTTGAAGAATTATCCGGGTGCAACATTTATAGAAGATCCGGATGAAGCCCTTGAATTGGAGTGCGATATCCTCGCCCCCTGTGCCCTTGAAAATAAAATCACACATCTGAATGCCGATAAAATCAAAACCAAGATCATTGCCGAAGGTGCGAACGGACCGACTACACCGGAAGCGGAAGAGATCCTTACTAAAAAAGGTGTATTGATTATTCCTGATATGTATTGTAACGCAGGCGGCGCTGTCGTATCATATTTCGAATGGCTGAAAAACCTTTCGCATGTCCGGTTCGGACGTCTCGGGCGACGGTTTGCAGAATCGACTAATCAGCAATTGTTACTGGCGATCGAGGCTACCTCCGGTATAAAGTTTCCCGATGAGATAGTTAAAAAGATCGCACGGGGTCCGGATGAGGGAGATCTGGTCGATTCCGGCCTTGAAGATACGATGATTCTCGCGTATCGTGAAACGCACAAGACCTGGACAAAGCACGACAAAAAGATCACGCAGAGGACTGCGGCGTTTATCAATTCAATAAATAAGATTGCACAATCGTATCTTGATCTGGGAATTTTCCCGTAATCAAGAAAAAACAATCAAAAAAATCCTTAACGGGGCATCTCCGGTTGACCGACTTGACATAAACCGGAATGCCGCTTTTTTATTATTTAGCTCCGCTCAATGATTACAAAACAATTGATTTCGAGTCTAAATCCTTGTATATTACTGAATTATAACATTCGACATTACGGAACAATCGATCGGTCTGCATCGTCCTGATTACAAAGGGGAATACCATTTGATACAGAGAATAACAAAAACAGTTTTGCAGGGAGGGTGATATGGTCTCAATTTTAGTTCCGTTGGTTTTGAGCATATTATTAGGGGGATCACCGAACGATCCTGAAATCGGTGGTTCTGTTGGAGAAAAGAACCCGGCAAAACCATCGTTTCGCACTATGGAAAATAATGCTTTTATAGCGGGCGAGCGACTGGTATTTGACCTGAGTTATGGTATTATCAAGGCGGGTGAAGGAGAGATGCGTATACCCGAAATGACCCGCATTAATGGCCGCGATGCGTACCGTGTTCAGCTGACCGCCCGATCGGTTTCGCCGTTTTCATGGGTATACCGGGTTGAAGATCTCTGGGAAACCCATATCGATAAAAAAGGTTTATTCCCCTGGAAGTTTACCGAACGAATTCGTGAAGGGGGCTATCGGCGAAATACCGATGTAGAATTCGACCACGTCAATAACGTCGCTATTACAGATGACGGAGAATTTTCAATCCCCGATTACGTGCATGACATGGTGTCGGCATTTTATTTTGTGCGAACAATTGATTTTAGTGATTTCGAGGTAGGTGACAGAATAACCCTGGAAAATTTTCATAGGGATTCGACATACTCTCTTGATGTTTTATTTCATGGCAGGGATGAAATCAGAGTAAAGACCGGAACGTTTCATACGTTAATAATCGAACCGCTTATCAAAGAAGGAGGTTTATTTAAGCACGAAGGCGCCATTCACATTTGGCTTACCGATGATGATCTGCGTGTCCCGGTGCGGATGAGAACACGTGTTCCGGTCGGTTCAATAACTGCCGAGTTGGTTCGGTATTCGGGATTGCGCGACGCTATCCGGGCGCGGGTGCAATAACCTATGACGCGATTCAAACGGATTGATCTCTCTAACGTACGCACGATCTCCATACGGGAACGAAAAAGCAAAATAGGTGTGCGTGATTTTGCACAGTTGTATGATCCGGCAAAGCATTCGTTTTCTCAATTCCTCGATTCGCTCCCGTCGATTCTTATCGCAAACGATTTTAAAAATGTCGTGCGGCATGTTGTGGGTGCCCGAAAGAATAATAAACCCGTCATTGTGATGATGGGCGCGCACGTTATAAAGGTCGGGTGCTCGACGATCATTATCGACTTGATTAAACAAAATATTGTGACCGCAGTAGCAATGAACAGCGCTGCGGCGATACACGACGTTGAAACGGCAATGTGGGGGGTAACCTCCGAAGATGTTGCCGAGAATTTGATGGATGGTTCGTTTGGTATGTGGACCGAAACGGGTGAGTTTATTAACGGTGTACTCGCAAAGACGTTTCATGAATCGGATAACGGATACGGCGAAGCACTTGGTGAAGAGCTCATTGCAAAGAACGCTCCGAATCTTGAGCACAGCATTCTCGCCGCTGGCATTTCAGCAAACGTGCCTGTAACGGTTCACGCCGCGATAGGTACCGATATTATTCATCAGCAACCGAGCATGAACGGCGCCGCAACGGGAGAGTTATCATTCCGGGATTTCCGCACATTGTGCGATGTTGTAAGTGAATTAACCGACGATGGAGTAGTCCTGAATTTCGGTTCCGCAGTTATACTTCCCGAAGTATTCCTGAAAGCGTTAACTGTTGCCCGCAATACAGGACACAAAGTGAAAGGGTTCGTCACGGTCAACTTCGATATGATTCAACATTACCGTCCGCGCGTTAATGTTGTACAGCGCCCGACACAGGATGGAGGTAAAGGATATAGCATTACAGGCCACCACGAGATAATGATACCGCTTGTAGCCGCTGCAATCAAAGATGTGATGTATAACGATGGAAGATAATACCAACCAGCCACATGAAATAGAACAATCCTGTCAGCCGGTCGCTCCGGACAACGATACTCTGTTTTACCGGTTAAATTTGCATCCTTCGCTATATGCTCTACTTGCTCTTTTCGGGATTTTCTTTTTGTATCAGATTGTCGGGGGCGGTATTACGTTACTGCTGTTCGGAATGGATTTCACCGATGACAACGTACAGGCGATACGCCTGGCAACGATGATAGGTCAAATTATATTTCTACTGATCCCAACACTGATTCTTATACGGTTTCAATCGAAGAACATATTGAAGTTTGTGCGTATGAAACCGATCGGTCTGCCCGAGGTTGTATTCATCACCGTGGGTGTAATTGCAGCCCAGCAATTTCTGCAGGGATATCTAGTGTTGCAGGATATGATTCAGTTGCCTGAAGCGGTGCAACCGTTTGTTGATACTGTTCGCAAATCAATTGAAGAGATGTACCGAACGCTGGTTATGGTTCATACGGTCCCGGAGTTACTTTTTGTAATTATCGTAGTAGCCCTTGTTCCGGCTATTTCAGAGGAGTTTTTATTCCGGGGATTGGTACAGCGGAATTTTGAATACTCGTTCGGTCTGGCGGGCGGAGCTGTTGTTGCGGGAATTATTTTTGCTTTGTATCATCTTAATCCATTCAGTCTCGTACCTTTGATGGCGCTCGGTATCGTATTCGGTCTGCTCGTGTATAAAACGGGCAGTATCCTCGCCGCGATCCTGGCTCATTTTATCAATAATGTCACAGCGGTTGTTTCTGTATATTATCGCCGTGAGGAAATATTGCTGCCGTCGGAAACCGATCCGTCAATTTCCACTACGCTGCTCGTAATGCTTCTCAGCGGTTTTGTGGCGATCGGGTGTTGGATCTTACTGTTGAATGCAATTGCAGAAAGGAAACGCCGTGCTGAAGAACAAAAAGAAACATAACAGGAGTTTATAATGCCTGAATGTCAAAATTGCGGACATGACTATGAAGGAACACCCGAAGTATGTCCCGAATGCGGTGTGTTGATCACCGAAATGATAGTATGCCGTAATTGTAAAGAAAATATTCAATCGGAAGCGGAATATTGTCCGGTGTGCGGTATACTCCAGATCGATAATCAGGATATTGAATGTGAGAATCACAAGAATACACCCGCCGTCGCCGTTTGCATCATTTGCGGAAAACCGGTCTGCCAGAAATGCCGGAAAATCAAATCGAGTAAAACATTTTGTGAAGACGATAAGCATGTGCGTGTCTATCAGAGCTGGGCTATTGCATACATCAGCTCAACCGAGTACGAAGCAGAGATGGTGAAAGCGAATCTCGAGAATGCCGGTATCGAAGCGATGATCTTCAACCAGCAGGATCACGCGTATTTTTTAACCGTCGGTTCGATGGCACGGGTAAATGTTATGGTGCCGAACGAACGTGTTAACGACGCAAAAAAAGTAATTCATTCACTTAATTTCGAAGCCGACGATAATGAATAATTTTCTTCAGCGGGTTCTTGTTGCCCTCGTCGGTATTCCGATCATGCTTGGAGCAGCGATTGTGGGTGGTATCTGGTTTTTTATACTCATACAGATAATTGCCGTCGGTGTATTGTATGAGTTCTACCGTCTTGCCGAAAAAAAGAAAACGCACCCACATTATATTATCGGTCTGGCAGGACTTACCGGTATATTAATATATTTTGGATATCAATCAATTTCCGATGTGTTTGGATTTCGATACGATATGTTCGATGCTATTGAGTTTATTGCGACCATTGCTTTATTCTTTATTTTACTTTCTATTGTGTATGAACTGTATCGGCACAAGGGATCGTCTTTTTTGAACATAGGAACGACCATGTTTGGTGTGTTGTACGTCGGTGTGGGAATGGGAACGTTTATCGGATTGAGGGAGTTATTTGATAGCGGTGCGATCATTGTTCTGATACTATTCTCCATCTGGGTATGCGATACCGCCGCCTATCTCGGGGGAAAAGCTATAGGAAAGAATAAATTGTACACTGCGGTAAGCCCCAATAAAACGGTGGAAGGTGCGGTTTTCGGACTTGTTTTTGCCGTTATTACAAGTATCGTCTGTAAATATCTCTTTGCAGGAGAACTGACCCTTTACGATGCTGTCATAATCGGATGTATCGTGGGTATAGTCGGTCAGATTGGTGATCTTGCAGAATCGATGCTCAAACGCGATGCGGACGTGAAGGATTCATCGTCGTTTTTCCCGGGTCACGGCGGTTTCCTCGACCGGTTCGACAGCATCTTGTTAGTTTCGCCGGCTGTTTATTTATATGTAATGACAGGAATGAATGTATAACATGCACGTGAAGAAAAACATATCGAACAACGGTTTACATGTGAATGTCATATCGCTTGGCTGCTCGAAGAACCTTGTCGATTCCGAGGAGCTCATGGCACAGCTTCGACACGGTAATGCGATACTCACCAATGAAAGCGATAACGCTAACGTTATGGTGATAAACACCTGCGGATTTATAGAAGCGGCGAAAGAAGAATCGATTAACACGATTCTGTCGGCGGTGCAATGGAAGAATGAACGTAAAGGACGTAAGGTGTTCGTGATGGGATGTCTCTCCGAACGTTACCGCGACGATCTCATCAAAGAGATACCTGAAATCGACGGCTATTTCGGGAGCAATAACATTCAACCCGTTGTCGAACGTATAGGCATCGATTATAAACGTGAACTTCTGGGTGAGCGGTATCTTACCACACCGGAGCATTTTGCATATCTGAAAATCTCAGAAGGTTGCGATAATCCCTGTTCTTTTTGTTCGATACCGTTAATGCGCGGATTACATAAAAGCAAACCTATCGAACAAATTATTAAAGAAGCAAATCAACTCGCTTCGCTCGGCGTGAATGAGTTGATCATTATCGGACAGGACACTACATATTACGGACTCGATCTGTACGGTAAACGGCGGCTTGCCGAATTGTTGTTCAAGCTCGGTGAAATCGATACTATCAAATGGATCCGCTTAATGTATGCCTATCCCGCAAAGTTTCCGCTCGAAGTAATCGATGCATTTAATCAAGTGCCGTCGCTCGTTCCGTATATCGATATACCAATTCAGCATATTGCAACACCGGTGTTGCGGTCGATGAGGCGAGGTATATCGAGAGAGTCTACGATCGGGTTACTTGACCGTCTGCGCGACGGAATTCCGAACCTTGCATTGCGGTCGACACTGATTGTCGGTTACCCGGCTGAAAGTGAGGCGGAGTTTGAAGAACTTGCGGCATTTATCGAGGAGGGGTATTTTCACCGGCTCGGTGTGTTCACCTATTCGCAGGAAGACGGTACCACCGCGGACTTGCTCGGTGATCCGGTATCCGCCGAAGAGAAGGAGAGACGGCGCGCGAAAATAATGGAAATACAGCAAAACCATTCCTTTAACAGAAATCAGGAACTTGTCGATTCTGTGATCGATGTGATCATCGATGAGAACGAGAACGGTACGTATTACGGACGAACGATGTGGGATGCACCCGAGGTTGATAATCAGGTGATCATTGAATCCCCTCAGCGAAAACTCCACACGGGACGCTTTTATAAGGTGCGTGTTAGTGATGCGATGGAGTATGATGTCTTCGGGGAAGCAGTTAATGGTTAATGGGAGTTACCGGTATAGAACTGTTAACCATTAACCAATAACTATTAACAAAAAAATTTGTGCAGTTGGATAATAATGAAAACGATACTTACCATATTTGTTCCTTTACTTTTCGGTACTCTAATCTACGCCTCCGATTATCCGGATACAACGAAAGTTACAATACATTTCACTCAACCGTTACCGTCTGAAATTGAATCATTCATCAACGAAGCGGTGTCCGATGGTGATGCAGCTGACATTCAGCGCATTACCCGAACCTATCTCTTCCAGTTCGGGTATTTTACACCTTCGTTTGAGAAAGAAGGCGATAACGATACATTATGGATTAAACCGGGCGATCGTGCTGTCGTCCGCAATATCGAACTCAAACCGGCTCGCTTTCCGCAGCGTTCAATGGTTCAACAACAGGCGATTGAATTCATCGGGGGGGCGTTCTCGCAGCCGGAAATCGAACTATGGATCGCCGGTGTGCTCGATGTCTTTGAACGCGATGGACGCCCGTTTGCCGAAATTCATCTCGATTCTCTCACAATTTCCACCGTTGATGATCAACCTGTAGTTGATTTATTTTTTTACGTCAGTGAAACGGATGAGATAACTCTGCACACGATAACCGTAGACGGAAACCGGGAAACGCGCGACCGTATAATTTACCGACAGGCAGGAGTCCTTCCGGGGGACCGGTTTTCGCGCGAACGAATTGATAACATACGCCCCCGGTTGCTCAGGTCGGGTCTATTCCGCTCGGTAGCGGAACCGGAATTACATATCGATCGTGACGGCGGTATACTTTTATTGAAAGTAGAAGAAGCTCGCTTTAATTCGTTCGACGGTATCGTGGGATACGTTCCGACGCAGGATGGAGACGGTTTTTTTACCGGATTAGCACATATAACGATGCGGAATTTATTCGGTACTATGCGGCGGGTTGAATTCCGCTGGCAACGGGAGAGCGAATTAACACAGGAATTATTCTTCAGCTATCGTGAACCGTATGTTGCGGGACTTCCGGCGAGTGTAGCGGGTTCATTCAAACAGCGGCAGCAGGATACCACATATGTGCAAACCCGCACACGTCTGATTGCAGATACGGATTTATTTCGTCAGTTCACCGTAGGTATCTCATACGAATATGAATCGGT
>PWJF01000142.1 GCA_003560935.1 Ignavibacteriales bacterium | reverse complement strand
CAAGTGATGGGGCTTCTTCAATAATTTTTTGATGTCGACGCTGGATCGAGCATTCCCGTTCGCCAAGATGAATGTAGTTACCGTGATCATCTCCTAATACCTGAATTTCAATATGTTTCGGAGAAAGTATATACTTCTCAATATAAATCCGATCATCACCAAATGCAGAACGAGCTTCGTTCTGTGCCGCTTTAAATGCACTCTGTAAATCGTTATCATGCTCAACAACTCTCATACCTTTGCCTCCACCGCCCCCCGCGGCCTTCAGCAAGATAGGATACCCGATATCTGCGGCAATTTGATGTGCATCGGAAATACTTGCCAGCGGTTCCACGGTACCCGGTACTATAGGAACACCGGCTTTTTCCATAATTTTTCGGGCGGCGGTTTTATCTCCCATTGCCTCGATCGATGAAGCAGGCGGACCGATAAAAATAAATCCACTATCGGTAACACGGCGCGCAAACGACGCATTTTCAGACAAGAAACCATATCCCGGATGAATGGCATCAACCTGCGATATTTTGGCTGTTTCGATGATTTTATCCTGATCAAGGTAGCTTTGCGTTGAAGGCGCCGGTCCGATATGATGTGCTTCAGACGACAGGAGAACATGCGGTGCGGTACGATCCGCATCGGAAAAAACAACAACCGGACGAATTCCCATCTCGCGGCAAGCGCGAACGATACGGACGGCGATTTCCCCGCGATTTGCAATAAGTATTGAATTTATAGTGCGGCTCATGATTGGTCCTCTTTCAGTTCAACTACGGTTACTCCAGTGCCACCTTCATTCCAATTCCCGAGTCTGGCTACATGAACATTCGAATGTTTTTTAAGAAATTCATTGATTCGTTTACGCAGTGCGCCCGTCCCTTTGCCGTGTATGATCTCAACTTCTTTATAACCCTTTAATACTGCTCTGTCTAAAAAAGAATCTACTTCACTAACGGCTTCATCACCGGTCAGACCACGAACATCAACCGAGCGGGGGTAATCAGTTTCTTCAAATGATACACTTGATCCTGCATATTCATGCTTCCGTTTTTCATGCCGGGACTGTTTGCGCAATTGGCCTCGATGTACGCGCATCTTTACCGAACCGAATAAAACCTGTGCGTACCCTTCTTCATCTATTTGGGTGAGCACCTCCCCTTCCTCCGTTCCTTCTTTAAGAACAACTCGGTCTCCTTTGCTAATCGGTGTCGTATCGGGAAGATGCTGAGGTTCCTCGCGAGCTTCCGTACGGTGTCGTTCTACTTCATCTTTAAAGGATTTTATTTCTTCCCGCCAGCGACGAGTTACTTCAGTATCGGCTTGTGATTCACGAATTTCTTTGACCGCGTGCTCGATGATTGCATTGGCACGGGCGACAATACGTTTGGCGTCCTCGGCAGCTTCGCGTTTTAACGTTTTGATTTCCCGTTTGAGCAAATTTAATTTTTCTTCATATTCCCCGGTTAATTGTTCAAGTCGTTTCTTCTCCGCCGATAATTCGGTCAATTGCCGTTTATATCGTTGACTTTGCTGTTCGAGCTCAATCAGCAATTGTTCAATTCTCGACTTAGAAGAACCTAGATAATTTCGTGCGCGTGAGATAATCTCTGTGGGAATCCTCAGCCGCTGTGCAATCTCAAGTGCATAACTACTCCCCGGAATTCCTGCGGTAAACCGGTATGTAGGCGTGAGATGATCCTGGTCAAATTCCATGGCGCCGTTCTCAATACCCGGTTGCTTATACGCAAACGCTTTCAGGTCGCCGTGATGTGTCGTAGCAATGCTGATCGCCTCATTATCCGTAAGATACTGAAGAATTGAAGCAGCAATAGCACTGCCTTCAACGGGATCAGTGCCGGCGCCAATTTCATCGATAAGTACTAAAGAATTTTTATCAACTTCCTCGATTATTTTTTTAAGAGCATTGACGTGTGAAGAAAATGTACTGAGGTCCTGCTCTACAGATTGCTCATCACCCATCGAAACAAAGATTTTATCAAATACAGGTAATACAGTTTCATCCGAGGCGGGAATATGTAGACCCGATTGATACATCAGGGACATCAAACCGACCGTCTGCATTGCAACGCTTTTACCGCCCGCATTCGGTCCGGTTATGATCAATGTCTTGTATGTATCACCTATCGTTAAGGATAAAGGGACAACATCATCCCGTTTGTGATGAAGTAATAGTACCGGATGTCGGGCATCGGCCAGCGAAATGATATTGTTAGGGTTATCCCCGGGTGTAATGCCTATGATTTCGATTGAGTATTGTGCTTTAGCATGAATGAAATCGATCTCTGCAAGAGTGTTGACGGTTACAAGCAACCGATCTTTTTGTTCCGAGATTTTTTCCGTGATTGAGCGGAGAATTCGTTGGATTTCGCGCTGTTCGTATATTTGGTGTTCGCGCATTTCGTTGTTTATTTCAAGTGTTTCAGCCGGCTCTATGAAAACCGTTGCCCCGCTTGCGCTCGAACTATGTATAAAGCCCGGCATCTGATGTTTATACTCAACCTTAACCGGAAGCACCATTCGCCCGTCACGTGTGGTGATCAATTCTTCCTGCGCCATTCCTTCCGATGAAAGAGATTTCAGTATTCGTTCGAGACGTTTGCGAAGGGTTTCGGAAATGCTTCTGATGGCATTACGGATATTTTGTAATTCCTTACTGGCATTATCCCGTATGTAACCTTCTTCGTTAACGATACTGTTAATATGATGTTCAAGGATTTTATCGTCGGTGAGTGTGTCTGCAAGTTCTGTCAGGCGCGGATAGCGATTGGATCGTTTTTTCAGATAGTGCCGCAGCTCGCGTGAGGTGCGCAGTGTTAGTCCGATATGAAGCAACTGTTTACCGGTCAGTATATTCCCTTCAATCGCTGCACGATGAAGTTCGGTTCTGATATCGTGGATATTGTGCAGCGGTACAGGATCATCCGATTCAAGGATAGTCTTCATTTCATTCAGGAGCGTATGATTGTAGAGGATCTCAGAGCGTGATGATGACGGGGTGCATTGGGCAATGCGTTCTTTCCCCATTGACGATTGCGTATACCGTTGAACGCGGTCGAGTATTACTGAAAATTTTAATTTGTCAATTGCCTGTGTATACACGATGTCGTTGGTTAAGTTAAAATATCGTTATGGTCAAGCTCTCGTATGAACAGTTCGAAAAATTCGCGCACCTGCGGTAGAAAAATATACATAGCTTCAAAAACAAACGGAGCGAAGCTATATATCGGCGAATACAAAACGGAACGGTTTATCGTATCTTCGGACGGTACATCAACCAGAACCAGCAGATGCAAAAATAAACTGACAATAATGGCGCCTTCAATAAGTCCGAATACGGCTCCCGCAAGACGATCCCATGTTTTATACAGATCATTTTTTTTCCCCACAATCCGGTAAAGAACGTTTCCGAAAATGAGCACAAACAGAAAGACGCTTACAAATGAGAATATAGTTGAAAATGTAGGTGACCATTCAAAGGTAACCTGCAACCATTCGGAGAATATCCGATAGGTATGGATAGCTGTGAAGAATGAGATTATTAGTACGATCAGTCCGAAAATTTTTTTAATAAATCCCTCGAAAAAACCGGAGAAAACAAACAACCCTATCCCTATCGCAATTGCAATATCAGCTCCGGTCATGACTTATCCGCCAAGGATTCTTTTGACAATGTCCTGCACTTCCTTTCCGTCTGCACGTCCCTTAAGTTCGGTCATGACGGCAGACATCACTTTTCCCATATCCTTCATTGACGAGGCGCCGGTTTGTTCAATGACGGATTGTACCTTTGCTTCGATTTCTTCGGATGAAAATTGTGCGGGAAGGTATTCCTGAATTATGTCGAGTTCCCTTCGCTCTTCGTCCGCACGATCAGCTCGTCCTGCTTTTATGTATTCGTCGATAGATTCGCGTCGCTTTTTTGCGGCAGAGGTGATGGTAGTCAATATTTCTTCATCGGACAACTCTTTCCCCTTTCCACGCAATGCAATCTCCTTATCTTTTAGTGCCGCCCGAAGTGAACGAAGCGTTTCAAGTCTCGTTTTATCTCCCGATTTCAGCGCGATCTTGAAATCGGCATTCATGCGTTCAATTAAAGTTTGTTGTTCAGACATAATAGTTTGTTGAAATAAAAAAAGGCAGGGGTGAAAATATATCCCTGCCTTTATTTGTTAGAGTCGTATCCGTACACGTTCCATTAATACAATACGTGTTTTTGTATAGTTTATTGGTACCGTCTATAGTCGATGCAACGTTGAATAGTTTATTCGCAGTGCATCAGCTTCACGAAGCTGCTGCTGGATATCGGTGACTACACCCATTTCCGAATGTTGATCGATTCGCATAGATACGATAAGATTTGGAATTTCAGTCCTCTTCTGATACATGATAGAACTGATATCTCCGACACGCACGATATTGTCATCAATCTGGATTCGTCCGTCGCGACCGACCCAGATATAGGAAACAAGTCGTTTGTTATCTATGCGTTCGATCATATATGCTTCAGGAAGGGTGTACTCAACCTGTACGTCGAATTCCCGGAGAACTGTCGTTAACATAAAAAAGATCAACAGCATGAAGATAATATCCGGAAGCGACGCTGTTGGAATTCCCTGCTTCGTTGTGGCTTGTTTCTTTTTAAACTTCATAGAACCACATCCCTTTTCATGTGATTAAAGAACGGTGCCTTTATTCCGGTTCGGCAAGCGAAATTCGCTGCGGAATTGCCTGTCGAATTTGATCCAGTTGTTCGCGTGTGACATCCTGCAGCCGCACGCCAAAGCTCTGTCGGGCGTATTCCTCACGGAGTTCGTTATACGCCATCTTCAACTGATCGATTGTATCGATATAAACATTATATGGTGTCCGCCTGTCGGTTTTCACTGAAACGATCAGCTCCGGATTACCGCGTATTTTATCCGCAATCGTGCTCGAAATTTGAGGAACGCCGATAATCTCTCCGTCGAGCAACACTTCTCCCGCCGCATTGACTAGAATGTTTGCAAGGTTCTCTTCTTTTACTTCGATCTCTTCAGCTTCGTCAACCGGCGGCGGTAAAACCAGGCCGATACCGGTATCAACGTCGATCGTCGTCACGAGCAAGAAAAAGATAAGCAGCAGGAACGCGATATCAGCCATCCCGGCAAGTGGAATGGTAGCACCTTCTTTTTTCTTACGTTTTAACATGAGGGTTGCCCCCTTTCGTTACTATTTGTTCTCCGGACCCTTGTCTTTGCTTTCTTTTGGTGCTGCCGTTGCATGTTCTGTTGCTACTTTCTTACCCTGCTTCATGAGCAACAATGAATCGATTAACTCGATCGAACTTTCTTCCATCTCGATAACCAGTTTATCGATTCTTGAGACGAAATAGTTATAGAAGACCTGTAATATAACAGCAACAACAAGACCGAATAATGTCGTCAACAATGCGATGGAAATACCGCCGGCAACGATTTCAGGTGATATGTTGCGTGCTTCGCGGATGGCATCGAACGCCGCGATCATACCCTGCACCGTTCCGGTAAATCCGATCATCGGTGATATTGCAATAAATGTTGAAATCCAGATGAGGTTCTTCTCCAGAAAAGCCATCTCTATACCGCCGTAGCTAATGATAGCTTTTTCTGCTGCTTCAATACCTTCATCGGCACGGAGGAGTCCTGCCTGGAATACGCTCGCGACAGAGCCGCGATTTCTACTACATACATCCAGAGCAGCCTCAACACCACCTTCATCAAGCGCCCTTTTCACATCGACGAGAAATTTTCTTGTGTTTACTGTGGCTCTGCTGAGTGTCCAGATGCGCTCTAGTGAGAAAGCGAGGCCAAGAATTAAACAGCCGAGAATAACGTGCATAAAATGGCCGCCTTCTACGTATTTTTCTTGTAGCCAATTTAGTGCGCCCCCTGTTTCAGCTTGAAGAAGGAAGGTGAATATGCCAAATTGATCCATTATAATGATTCCTCCTTAGATTCTGATTAATTATAGTGATTTGATTTATGAATTAAAATTGTTATTTGCAAAAATCGAGAAAAAATACGTTTTGATTAGTAGAATAACGATTTTTCGAAAGAAAGTCAACAATTATTTATACACCGCCAAATGCTTCTATAATGGTTCCGCTAATTCCTGCGGAGGATTCCTGGCATAAAAAAACCATATAATCGGCAAGCTGTTCGGGGGTTACCCAGTGTTTCATTTCATCCGGATTTCCCCACGATTCGTTAGCAGGTGTTTTTATGATACTCGGCGCAAGAGCGTTAACCGTGATCCCGGTTCGTTTGAACTCCTTTCCCAGCATCCGGGAGAGAAATGCCACTCCCGATTTTGCGACGCCGTAGGCTCCGCGCCCCGCTTCAGGGTATAATCCCGGTTGTGCGGTTATGTTAATTATCCGGCCGTAGTTCTTATCCTTCATGCGTCGTAAGGCTTCACGGCATGTGAGAAAGCATGCCGTGAGATTCCTCTCCATCATTGTGTTCCACTCTTCAAGTGTAAGATCTGTAAATGGTTTGGAATCCATGTAACTGCCAACGATATTACAAAGGATCGAAATATCGGAAAATTTCTCGATCGCTTTATCGAAGACAAGCGATACATCATCTTCATGAGTAACATCGGCTTTTGCAGTAATTACCTTTGCATGATCCTCGATTAATTTTTGGGGAAGTTCGGATAGTTTCGTTTCGTTCAGGTAGGTGACGGCAAGTCTACATCCTTCATTATAAAATCGCTCCATGACTATGGGTCCCAAACCACCGGTCGCACCCGTTATTACGGCAACTTTATTCTTAAGTGACATTATCTCCTGAGTTAATTGAACATTAAGTTGAAATATAAACCGATAATTAAAAAGATGCAAGCATCGAAAAATAAAAATCTGCATCCCAATATACTATATTGGAATGCAGATCCATTGTTTATGTGACATTTAATTATTCAACGACACGGAAGGTCACTGGTGTCGTGGCCGCATCGGCGTGATCACCGTGCCAGAGAATAAATTCAATCTGAGTTTCCCCTTCTTCGAGTCCGTAGATGTGAACATGATCACCGTGAAAAAGTATCTCTTCATCGAGTGACAAGTCGATAATTCCCTCGGTGGCACCAAGTACGGTCCAGTATCGAATCTCGTATTCGCAACCTTCACATAATTCGAGTTTTTCATTGAGAGAATTATAGACGTCAACTCCGAGCGATACTCGAGTCCGGTCTTCTTCGGCAGACTTACTCAATTCATATAATACTTCAACATCCCATCCGTCATCGTGTGTCCATGTGGCTATGACCGGGCGGGCAGTTTGTGTGCGGTCTATAATGTTTACTACCTCCATATCGTCGACATGGCCGTTATCCGGATCTGTTGAACGGTCGCATCCCGCGATTATTAAAAATGCCGGAAGTACAATCAGCATGATCGAACGAAAAGTCATTGAGAACATGGGGTTCCTCCTCTTTTATGATTAGTAAATATATTTTGAAAATGGTATTAAAATAAAAATTGATACGATAACCGTATGTTACGTCCCGGTTGCGGTGCGACATCTTTTACACGCGACAAGTGGTCGTGCCAGACAACATCGGTAGCATTTTCGATGTTAAGCGTTACCGTATGCAAAATCTTATGCTGCGTCCATCGGTAACCGACTCCCGCACCAAGTAAATTATACGACGGCGTCGGTGATTGCGGTTTAATCATCTCGCCTTCAATGATCGGATCGGGAATCGGTGACGGAACTCTGTTCTGCGATGCCGCTCCGGTGAATCCGATCGATGCAAAAAAGTTTTTTCCTTCGTACCTCAGATTTGCATTTCCGTTGAACGGCGGAATAAACGGCAACGGATCGTCGTCAACAGCACGGGTTGCATGTACATAACTTACCGTTGCATCCAAAACGATATTATCCCATATGATCCATTCTATTTTTCCTTCCGCACCGTAAAAAACCGCATTATCGCTCCGTGCCT
>PWJF01000542.1 GCA_003560935.1 Ignavibacteriales bacterium | reverse complement strand
TACTCGATCTGAGTATCGGCAGGCAGCCAATCTATGCCGGCGTCGGGAGGGGTACAATCGATGGCGGAAGTTTACGACTAAATTTAAACAACGGCAAGTATACGGCATATGTCTATGCGGGTTCACTCGTTCGCCCGTTTCAAAGCGGACGTGTTCAACCGTGGGACGATCGCCGTATGGTTGGCGGTCAACTCGCAGTTCGACCTATGAGAGGTCTGTACGCAAGTGTTAGTTATATGGACCGTCATAATAGACGGGAACCCTATATCGCAACTCGTGCCGATACACTTTTTAATCCGATTCAGGTATTAATAGACGGCGATAGCCGGGAATTCCAGATTGCCAGCGCCGACGTGAGTTATCTGATCGGCACGCGAGCTTCGTTGTACGGAAGATTTGATTATAATCTTGATGATTCCCGGCCGCAGCGAATGGAGTTCTGGACACGCGTCAATATAACTCCCGAACTGGCATTGACCGCTGAGTATATTTACCGCGAACCGATGGTGCCGCTTAATTCAATCTTCAGAATATTTGAAATAGAATCAAATCGGGAAATTGAAGGAGGGGTTGAATATCGACTGAAGGACTGGTTGACTCTGACAGGACGGGTTGCCAATGTAATATATGACGGTGATAGTAGTCTGCGGGTTGGAGTATATGCCCGGACTAACTACGGCTCGCTTTCCTTAAGTCATACTCAAGGGTATGCCGGTGACTTATGTTCGGCATCATTGATGTCGTATTATCCGATAGATCAGGACAGATGGGTTTTATCGGCGGGGGGCGGCATTGCACAATATACTCCCGCAGATTATGACGGTGATAATGAGTGGGTATTCTCGGCGATTGCCGGGATATCACATAAAGTATCGCGATCATTCTCGTTGGATATTCGAGGTCAATATATCCGTAACCGGGTTTTCGATTACGATACGCGAGTATTTATTCGATTTAATTACTGGTTCTTCGAGAACCTGGGAATTTTCTGATATTTTGATAAACATTTATTGATAGGGAAAACCGATGAAAATACAATATTTATATATCGGTCTCATTCTTATGTTTACTCTGGTGTTAATATTTTCGTCATATAACACTGCGACCCTTCAGGCGGATAAGAAGCAGCAGGATCGCTCCGAGATTATCAAGTTCTCGCATCGGGTGCACGCCGAATTATTGATCGAATGTGTCGACTGTCATTCAGCAGCACCGACAAGTACCACTTCACAGGATAATCTGCTTGCAATGAAATCGGATTGTGCACTCTGTCACGATGTCACCGACGATTGTGCACTGTGCCACTTCGAAGATACATACGTTAAGTTCAAGAAAACCGAACCGGATATGTATTTTAATCATCAGCTCCACTATGAAAAACTTGGAATCAGTTGTCAGACCTGTCATGCGAATATTGAAGAAGCAGATTATGCAACTGCAGATCACATGCCGGTTAAAGCTGATTGTATGTCGTGTCATGACGGCGGGCAGGCATCCATGGATTGCGAATCGTGTCACATGGATACAAAGACCTTAATGCCGGCAAGTCACATGGTGGCGAATTTCGAACGAGAGCATAAACGTGTTGTTCGTGCCGGTGCGTTTGAAGCCGAGTGTGCGTCATGCCACATGCAAACGTTCTGTCAGGATTGCCATGAGACGGCGGGACTGTTGATTTTAGGGCCCGGGTTTACCCGGTCGCCAATGTATTCACCTGAAGCTGCCGGAAAGGGTACTATTTCTTCGGATAGGGTACACGATCCGAATTACAAGTATACGCACGGACTTGATGCACGCTCCAAACGAACACAATGCCAGACCTGCCATGAAGTAGAAACGTTCTGTGCGGATTGCCATATCGAAGGTGCGGGAATTGCACCGGGTGCATTCAAACCTGCATCGCACGATCAACCCGGTTTTGTAATGCTCACCGGCACCGGCGGACGGCACGCTCAACTTGCGCGGCGCGATATTGAAAACTGTATGACATGCCACGATCTTCAGGGGAGAGATCCGTCCTGCATGATCTGTCATGCTCAATGAGACGATTTAAATTTGCACTATCTAAAGTGAGAATACGCGTATGAAAACAACAGGTAAGTATTATTCATTATGGCTATGTGTACTAAGCAGTCTACTTTTAATCGCAGGCTGTTCAGAGGTTAGTGACGACTTTCGTATCCCGACCGTTGCCAAACTTAAAGTTCATGAAAAAGGTTTTGAAGACGTCGAAGCAGATAACTTTCACGGAAATATTATTCGAGAAAACAAATGGGACTGGGATGGATGTCAGGATTGTCACGGTCCCGCACCGGCATTTCCCGGCGGCATATCAGGTGTAAGCTGTGCAACCGCGGGATGTCATGTTGATTTTCAGGGGCGAGCAAAAACGGTTGAAGATTGTAATACCTGTCACGGTGATTTCCGGGCTGCAGCCGATGATTTCGCTTCATTTGCACCGCCTAGAGATCTATCAAGGAATACCTCGACGACAGCGGTCGGTGTCGGGGCACACCATGTTCATCTTCGCGGTGATATTATGTCTGCAGGAATTCGATGCGGTGAATGTCACGATATATCATTCGTGGTTGATGAGGATCATCTAACTCCTACCGGACCGGATAAAATTGTATTCGGTGATCTGGCATCGCTTGAAACTCAGCAAATCGATATGAGTGAAGATGGTACGCCGCCGAAATATAATCCTCATGCCACCGCTCCTACATGCGAGAATACCTACTGTCATGGTAACTTTAAAAGCGGAAATAATTTTCTTCCGGTCTGGACAAAGGTTGATGGAACACAAGCAGATTGCGGAACATGCCACGGCGATCCCGAAACAGGTAACCCGCTTCCGACAGGCATCGATGAAGATGGAGAACTTATTCATATCCCGGGTCAATTTAACTGTCAGGTCTGCCACTGGCAGGAGTCGGGCCAACCGATTGCGAGACGTTTACAGGATGGTTCGTATGTGATTGAACAAAAAGACCTTCATATAGACGGGAATATATATATAACCGGTTCAAAACGTACCGATTGGTAAGCAAACCATTTTACCTCGGTGTTGAATATTACAACAAAATCCGGTCGGAAAACCGAAAATCGGAGTCCGGCCGGTTTTGTTTATTTTCACTTCCCAAAAATGAAAGTTATTTATCGCAATAGTTCCAAAAAAAAGTAAAATATTCTATAAATATGCGATTATACTATCAAATACATTATGACAGACTGGCACAATAATTGATTATTATAATACGGTGTAAATATTTCAACTATTATTCTCAAGCTGGATAACCCCGGGAGGGTATTATGACATATTTAGTAAAAGCGCGTCTCGCAGAAAATGCACCCGGTAAATATTATGTAATTGATCATTGCAATGGCTGTGGTCTGTGTCTTTCAATTGCAGGCCGATTCTTTGATTATGTTGAAGATGGAAAATATTACTATATACAACGGCAGCCGTTAAATCCCGATGAAGAAGAACTTATGCAGGAAGCTATGGAACTCTGCACCATGGATGCAATTAAGAGTGACGGAGACCAAACATTTTTTGATACGTGGAACTGAGGTATTAACGAAAAACGACACATTTATCTTAAAAACAAAGTAGTTAAATCATAATTAATTGGAGGAAGTCTTGAAGATCGGTATTCCAAAAGAAATATCCAAAGGTGAAACTCGTGTTGCTCTTAGCCCAAATTCTGTTGGTACATTAGTAGATCAGGGGCACGAGGTTTTTATAGAAACGGGCGCCGGCGAAAAGTCTTATCTCAAGGACAGCCAGTTTGAAAAGTCCGGTGCGAAATTAGTAAAAGATGTTGCACAATTATATAAAAGCGTAGATGTATTATTTAAAGTGCAACCGCCGCAAATTCATCCATCTCTTAAAAAACAGGAGGCAGAATTACTGAATGAGGGTTCGATCTATATCGGCTTCATTGACCCTTTTTCAAATCCCGATATTGTAGAGATCTTTTCGAAGCGACAGATTACCAGCTTCTCTATGGAACTTATTCCTCGTATTACCCGGGCACAGAATATGGATGCCTTGAGTTCAATGGCAACACTTGCAGGGATTCGGGCAGTTATTTTGGCGGCAGAAAAACTTTCCAAGGTTTTTCCGTTAATGATGACTGCCGCCGGTACATTACCCCCGAGCACTGTGTTTGTTCTCGGAGCAGGTGTTGCGGGACTTCAAGCTATCGCAACGGCAAAACGCCTCGGTGCACGGGTTGAAGCGTTCGATCCGCGAGCTGCCGTTAAAGAACAAGTGCAAAGTTTAGGCGCATCGTTCGTTGAATTGGAAATAACCGAAGATGTAGAGACCGAGGGAGGATATGCAAAAGAACAATCGGAAGAATTTTTAAGAAAAGAAAGGGAAGTCATCGGTGCTCGGTTTCCGAAGATTGACATCGTTATTACGACCGCGCAGGTTTTTGGCAAACGTCCTCCTATATTGATTACCGAAGAGATGGTAAAAGAGTTAAAACCGGGTTCTGTTATCGTTGATTTAGCTGCCGAACAAGGCGGAAACTGTGAGCTTACAAAAGCGGGCAGCACTATTGAAAAACATGGTGTGACGATAATCGGAGAGTTAAATCTGCCTGCATCCGTTCCCATACCTGCAAGTATGATGTATTCGAAAAACATAACAAATCTGTTCACACATCTTTATAACAAAGAAAATAATTATACCTTGGACTTTGAGGATGAAATAACAAAAGGATCGTGTGTGACTCATAACGGAGAAATAGTGAACGAGATTGTTAGGAATACAGTACAGGTAACAAACTGAATAATTTAATCACTAATAAATCAGGAAGATATCTATGGAAGGATTATTAATTTTTTCATTGTATGTTTTTATTCTCGCGATATTTATCGGTTTTGAAGTTATCTCGAAAGTTCCACCGTTGTTGCATACCCCGTTGATGTCCGGTGCAAATGCAATTTCGGGGATAACGCTCGTTGGTTCTCTTGCAACGGCAGGTGCGGGTCACACCGGCATTGCGACCGTTCTTGCCACCATCGCTGTATGTTTTGCGACGATAAATGTTGTCGGCGGCTTTATGGTTACAGACCGCATGCTCGAAATGTTCAAGAAGAAAGAGGAACCAAAGCGTGTAGAAGAAAAAACAAAATAATCATTGTTCTTTAATTAACAATAAGATATGTTCTATATAATACGGAATAGGAGAAACTGTGGATAGTATTGCTCAATTACTTTATTTAGTAGCGGCTGCATTATTTATTCTCGGTCTGAAAAATTTAAGTTCGGCAAGAACGGCACGACGCGGAAACTTTCTTGCCGCAACCGGAATGTTTATTGCTGTTGTCGTGACGTTGTTTGATAGGCAAATTGTCGAGTTTCAATATATAATACTCGGAGTAATCGTTGGCGGAACGATCGGTGTAACAATGGAAAAAAGAGTTCAGATGACCGCAATGCCGCAAATGGTTGCGCTTCTGAACGGATTTGGCGGAGGCGCCTCTGCGCTTGTCGCTTTTTCGGAATATTTCTGGCTCCCGGAAGTCGCCGGACTGCATATTCTCATTACTTTAATTCTCAGTGTTTTAATCGGTACACTCACCTTTTTCGGCAGCATTATTGCGTTCTCTAAACTACAAGGTCTTTTGCAGGATGCACCGGTAGTTTTTCCGCTTCAGAAGATATTTAATGGTATTCTGCTTCTTGCAGTTGTTGTCTTAGGTGTGATATTTATATTAAATCCGACATTATGGTGGATTCTGTTGATAATAGCGGTCATAGCCGCTATTCTCGGTATCACAAGTGTCTTGCCCATCGGTGGAGCCGATATGCCGGTTGTCATATCTCTGCTCAATTCATACTCGGGTATTGCAGCGGCAATGACCGGATTTGTACTCTCAAATAATATGTTAATAATTGGTGGTTCATTGGTTGGTGCTGCCGGCTTTATTCTCACCGATCTCATGTGTAAGGCAATGAACCGATCTCTTCCGAACGTTCTCTTTGCAGCAGTCGGGGCAACTACCGAACAACTCAAAAAAATTGCTGCACAACGAAGTGTCACCAGATACACACCCGAGGATGCAGTGACGATGCTTGATAGTGCAAGCTCTGTGATTATCGTACCCGGTTACGGTTTAGCAGTTTCACAGGCACAAAGTGTTTTACATGAAATGACTACTTTCTTAATGAAGCGCGGAGCGAAAGTCCGGTACGCAATTCATCCTGTCGCAGGCCGCATGCCCGGACATATGAACGTCTTACTTGCAGAAGCGAATGTGTCGTATGATCTATTGGTTGAAATGGATGATATAAATGACGATTTCAAAGCAACAGATATAGCGTTAGTAATCGGTGCGAATGATGTCGTTAATCCTGCAGCACGAAGTAAAAAAGAGAGTGTCCTTTATGGAATGCCGATACTCAATGTTGACCATGCACGATCGGTAATGATCGTAAAAAGAAGTTTGGCTCCCGGATTTGCAGGAGAAGATAACGAGCTGTTTTATTCCGATAAAACCATGATGGTGTTCGGCGATGCAAAAAATGTTCTTACAAAAATAGTCCAAAATCTGAAAGACTCTGAAAAATAATTTTAAGTATTCACGCAATAATCGAAAGAAATCAAGAAGCTCAACAAATTTCAATTAACAGGATGCCACATGGAAAGGCAACCGGTATTCTTATTCGAATTAACACAAAGATGCGAATATAATTGCAATCCCTGTCATGAAAGCATACTCGTTGCAAATCAGCACGAAGAGATGCGTCTATGGGAATGGCTCGTTATTATTGAATCGATTGCGGCACAGGAGGGAAAGCTCATCATAGCAGGCGGCGACCCGTTTCTCCGTGAAGACCTGTTTGATATTTTATCGTATGCGACAGTACTTGGCGTAGATGTTGAAATTGCAACGTGCGGTTTGAATCTGACTTCAGAGCGGCTGGAACAACTCAGGAAAAATGGCGTGGATAGTATTATCGTCCGGCTGGATGGGATTAGCCGCGAAGAGAACGACACATTTCGCGGCATCTGTTCGTACGATGAAGCACTTAATGCGATTAAATTAATTCAGGATTTTACCATGAAAGCTTCGCTGGTTATCAACAGTGATGTCGATCAGCAAAAACTTGACGAAGCGTATGCATTCAGCCGCACATATAAAGTTCCACTATTCATTGCAAAAAAAACATGGCGTGGTGCACCGTCATTAATCCGTTCTCGTAAACTTGAAAAACTTACCGAATCTGCAGCGAATGATGTCCATGGCGCTATTATCGATCCGGAAGGAAAAATTTTTCATCTCCACGATACCGGAATACAATTCTCCGGCGATATACAATCAATACGTTACAGGTTACCGGCTATAGAGACATAACATACCTGCTGGTATAGTCCTCCCGGAACCCCAGTCCCGAAATATGGCAATACATAAAACATTATTTTATGAAATAATGTAAATTTGTAATTATGATATTGAGGTAGAAATAACTGAAAAGCTGTTTTTATTATTTATATCAATTTAATTAATCATCATTCGGGAGTAATCCTCATGGGGCTGGGTGTTTTATTTCTCTTAGCAATTATGCCGGTTCTTACCGTTTTGGTATTTCTGGTGATTCTGCGCTGGCCTGCCCGTCGTGCAATGCCCGTTGCATATGTAATCACGGTTTTGATTGCATTTTTCCTCTGGGGTACGGAATTCAATAAAATTGCCGGTGCAACCGTTCATGGAGTGGTAACCGCACTGAATATTTTGTTTATAGTATTCGGTGCAATTCTTCTTTTATATACGCTTCGTGAGAGCGGCGCTCTGGCTACGATCAGGCAGGGACTTATCAATATTTCACCCGACCGGCGCATTCAGGCGATTATCATTACCTGGTTATTCGGTGCGCTTATAGAGGGTTCATCGGGGTTCGGCACTCCCGCCGCGATTGCTGCACCGCTCCTTGTCGGTATAGGATTTCCCGCAATGGCCGCAGTATTATCCGCACTCATCATTCAG
>PWJF01000573.1 GCA_003560935.1 Ignavibacteriales bacterium | reverse complement strand
TGGAGACGGAAGAACTGCAGGAAAGAATCCTCCGCCTTCAGTATGAGCTGCCGGAGCTGCGCGAGATCATTTTGCTCGATCCGAACGGTACGGTACAACCGGGAGTGCGTCGTCTCCTTGAGGTGTGCGAGCTCGGAGCAAAATTAAGAGCTCAGGGAGATAGAAGAGCCGAGGAGCGAATCAACAACGTCGAATCGGGAGATCTGTTCACCCTTATCTATACATCCGGAACGACGGGGAAACCGAAGGGTGTCATGCTCACCCATGCGAATATGATTTCTCAGATAGAGCGAATCCCGGGTTACCATTCCTGTACCGACCGCGTCTTATCCGTCCTTCCTATCTGGCATATATTTGAACGCGTCATGGAAATGTATACGATCAGTTTCGGTGCGTGTACCTATTACTCAAGTATACGGAATCTCGGTGAGGATATGCGCAATGTTGAGCCGACGTTCATGGCATCTGCACCGAGGTTGTGGGAAAAATTGCATGAACGCATACTTAAAAACATTCGTGAATCGCATCCGGTACGGCGTGCGTTGTTTCATATCGCTTATTTTCTTTCCCGGCATTATAAAGAATCGATTTATTTTATGTCGAATATGAATCTGAAACTTCGTCCGCAGCCGCAGTGGAAGCGTGCGCTCCTTTATCCGCTGCACGCATTGCGCTGGCTTCTCGTGCTGCCGTGGTACGGATTCTTTAATGCAGCGGTCCTCGAGCGCATCCGGCTCGGTGCCGGCGGGTCGCTCAAAGCCACGATCTCGGGCGGCGGTGCGCTTCCGATCGATATCGACCGTTTCTTTAATAACGTCGGAATACCGGTGCTTGAAGGATATGGTATGACCGAAACATCGCCGGTAATCGCAGTGCGGAAAATGAAAAATCTTGTAGTCGGTACCGTCGGCCCGCCGATTCCCGATACGGATATCCGTATCGTCGATCCCGAGACGGAAGAGACCCTGTATCCAAACAAGAGTCTCCCCGATAACGGTCGTTCCCGGCGGGGGGAAATCTGGGTTCGCGGTCCGCAGGTAATGAAGGGGTATTATAAAAATCCCGAACAGACAACGCAAACTATCCGCGACGGCTGGCTCCGCACGGGGGATTTAGGGCTGATCACGTATAACGATTGTTTGAAAATACTCGGCCGCTGCAAAGCGACGATCGTGCTTTCGAGCGGTGAAAACGTTGAACCGGAACCGATCGAAATGCGCCTGCAGCAAAGCCACTTTATCGATCAATGCATGGTAGTCGGTCAGGATAAAAAGTTTCTCTGTGCGCTTATCGTTCCGGTGCCGGGGGAATTCCGACGGGCCGGTTTTAAGGAACAATCGTTTGAGGATCTTTCGAGAAATCCGGAAGCATACAACGGTATACGTGCTGAAATCCACCGGCTTGTTTCTCCCTCAAACGGATTTAAACGCTTTGAACAAATACGGGATTTTCGTCTTCTGTCCGAGAGCTTTCAAGTAGGTCACGAGTTGACGAACCTGTATAAAATAAAGCGGCACGTGGTGGAAAAGAAGTATGAACGTATTATCGGGGAATTATATTCATCCGAAAAAGTAAAGGTGGGAGAACCCTATGGAGTTTGACACACAACTTCTTTATCCGCAGGACCAGGCGCTCCTCGCGTTGATGATCTTCGTTATTATGTTGGGAATGGGAGCAAGTCTTACAGTCGATGATTTTCGCGCGGTTGCCCGAAAGCCGCGGGGTGTGCTGATCGGATTTTTATCGCAATTCGGTTTGATGCCGTTCATTGCATTCGGCATCGCCACTCTTTTAAATTTTCCTCCCGCGTTCGCCATTGCTCTTATCCTGATCGGCTGCTTGCCCGGCGGAACGACCTCGAATATGTTTACGTATTTTTCCCGCGGCTCGGTTGCCTTAAGCATTTCGATGACGACCGCATCGACTATGATGGCTATACTTATGATGCCGCTGCTGCTTAATCTGTATACACCGGGGTTTACAGCCCAAATCACCGAAGCGATGCGGGCAGCGGGAGACGAGGCAGAGTTCGTCATCCCCACCGGAAATATTATCAGCTCTCTTATCCTTGTACTGGTTCCCGTCGCGATCGGAATGTTTATCAGAAGAAAATGGGCCGACTGGGCAAAGACTGCCGAAGATACCGCCGGTTTCATGGCGATAATAGTAATACTGTATCTGATCGGTACAGCATTTGCTCGTCACGGAGGAATATTCCTTCGAACGCCTATCGAGATCTATATCGGCGCGATCGGTGTCGGGTTGGTGGGATTCTTTTTCGGGTACTGGTTTTCCCGTGCATGGGGCGTACCTCCGATCTTTCAACGCGCTATTTCTCTTGAAACCGGCATTCAAAACGGACCGCTTGCCTTTGCGGTTATCCTTCTCAGTTTTACAGAGCCCGTCCAGAGCCAGATGATTTGGCTTGCCATTTTGTACTCAACGTTTATTGTGATCAACTCTTCTTTCATTACCCTCTTCTTCCGCAAACGAGGGAGGCCCGATTGGGATATTTATCGCAATACCATTATTCACAACCGGCTCTTCGGCGAAGACTACGTAACGCACTATCCCGGGGGATTTTTACCGGAACGGGTGGCGCATGATCCGAGTCAGGGATCCTCGCCGAGCCAGGTGAGGAGTATGACGTAAGTCCGGGACGGGATAAACCACCAAGAACACAAAATTACACGAAGTAATACTGGAATACATTCCTGAACAGAAAACCTTCGTGCATCCTCATGAACTTTGCGGTTTCGATCATTGTAAACTCGCATTGACATTTGTAAAACTTCAATGTAACTTTTGGTTACTTTCATATAGAATCATACGTTTGTTTAAACAACAGGCAGAAACCATGCAGGAACAGTTCCCTCACATTTCGACGAATGAATTATTGTCTCAATTGGATAATTCACAAATTTGCATCGTCGATGTCCGGCCGGTCGATGCATACAACGGCTGGAGATTTCAGGACGAATTGCGGGGCGGCCATATTAAAGGTGCACGAAATGTATCTGCTAAGTGGATGAAGTATATTGAATGGATCGAGATTGTCTCTTCGAAGGGGATTTCGCCGGAACATAATTTGGTTCTGTACGGTTACGACGAAACTCAGACCGTGAAAGTCGCCCGGCAGTTTATGAAAGCAGGTTATCCGAATGTGAGGGTATATCATAGGTTTGCCGATGAGTGGAGCACGAATGAAGAACTGCCGATGGAATATTTACCGAATTATCGCAATTTGGTACCGGCAGGCTGGCTGCACAATCTAATCTCTAATAAACACGTTCCCGAATATTCAAACGATCGATTTGTAGTATGTCATGCACATTATCAAAACAGAGCTGATTATGAGAAAGGTCACATACCGGGCGCAATAGACATTGATACGAATTCATTGGAATCCACCGAATCCTGGAACCGCCGTTCTCCCGAGGAGCTTAAAAATGTACTCGAAGGTCTGGGTATTGCTCACGATACCACGGTCATTCTCTACGGGAATTTCTCAAATCCAACATACGACGATCCGTTTCCCGGCAGCAGTGCGGGACATCTCGCTGCGTTCCGCTGCGCTTTTATTATGTTGTATGCGGGGGTAGAAGATGTTCGCGTATTAAACGGCGGGATGCAATCATGGCTCGATGAAGGATATGAAACAACGACCGATGAGGGTGAGAGATACCGCGTTCCGGATTTCGAAGCGAAGATCCCTTCCCGTCCCGAGTTTGCGGTCGATCTTCCCGAAGCGAAAGAGATCCTGAAAGCAGACGATAAGAATCTCGTCTGCATGAGAAGCTGGCCGGAGTATATCGGAGAGTTCAGCGGCTACCATTATATCGAGAAAAAGGGCAGGATACCCGGAGCGGTTTTTGCAAATTGCGGCAGCGATGCATATCATATGGAGAATTACCGCAACCTCGATCATACCAACCGGGAATATCATGAGATAGAAAAAATGTGGGCGGAATTAGGCATTACGCCGGATAAACATAACGCATTCTATTGTGGTACAGGATGGCGCGGCAGCGAAGCGTTTTTCAATGCTTATCTTCTGGGATGGCCCCGGATATCCGTGTTCGACGGCGGATGGTTCGAGTGGAGCGCCGATGAAAATAATCCGTACGAGACGGGCATCCCTGAAAAAATTTTACGATGAGATGTTCATGAACGTAAATGAGGTTCAAAACCGGATAATCGAGGAGATGTCGGTGCGGGAAGATCTGATCGATAAATATCAGTATCTCGTTGATTTGGCAAAACGGCTTGATGTACCCGATGACGGTCTCAGGATCGATGAAAACCTCATAAAGGGCTGTCAGTCGAGTGTATGGATAAAAGCCGAGTTTAAGGATGATAAACTGTGTCTTTGGGGTGATAGCGACTCTCTGATCACAAAAGGTATGGTCGCAGTGCTGCTGCGGATATTTAACGACCAACCTCCCGAAGAAATTCTCAACGCCGATCTCTATTTTCTGAATGAAACCGGCCTGAGTGCCCACCTCTCGCCCGCACGGTCCGACGGGCTGGCTGCGATTATTAATCATATAAAAACCACAGTCGAGAAAACTATTCAATACTAACTAATTCAAACTAAAAATTTATGAAACTCTCAATTTGTCGGACTCCTCTCCACATCATAATGATGGCGCTTTCGTTGTCGCTTTTTCTGTCAGGTTGTACTGATAATAACCATCGAGGAGGCGATTCACTGGATGGTAGTGAAATGTTGGATGAATTGTACGATCATCAGCTAGCGACCGAACTGGGTGCCGATAAGTACGGTATGCGAACGTACATAATGGCCTTCCTCAAAACGGGCCTGAACCGCGACCATGATCCTGATACGGCGCGCGAAATCCAGCGGGGACATATGGAAAACATAAACCGTCTCGCAAACGAAGGTACATTGATTCTGGCCGGTCCGTTTCTCGACGGCGGGGAACTTCGGGGAATCTTCCTTTTCGATGTCGAAACCATCGAGGAAGCCCGTGCACTGACCGAAACCGATCCCGCGATTCAGTCGGGACGGTTGGAGATGGAATTACATCGCTGGTACGGATCCGCGGCGCTTATGAAAGTGAACGAGATTCATAGCCGCATTAGCAGGGAGACACCGTAATAATGCAATTAAGGATGAATATTTGATGGGTGGAATTATACTGATTACTTCAATTTTTTAATAAACCTCTCCCCCCATCTCTCCATTTTTTGTTCAAGTTTTTTCGTGCAGTCGCAGTCAGAACACGCCCAAGGTTCATCGCCGTTTTCGTCTTTGCATTTGTGACGTGCGTGTGCGTCGCGGATATCGGTGAGTTCAAAGTATTCTTCCCAGTAGGGAATCTCTTCCATGAGCGGAGTGGGACAGTAGCACACTTCTACCCAGCGGACGTCCCCGTTGTCGAGCAGGCGAGCCTGTTTCATATCGCGAATGTATTCGCCTCCCGCTATCGACCCCCGTCCGAGCGTCCGGTTTTCGATCGCTTTGAGCAGCGGCTTTGATTTGCCGGGTTTGACGCGGCCTGTTACTAAATACCTCATATGGATTTAATATTGATTATTTATTATTGTATATTTATTCAACGTTAGATGAATTCATAAAGTTTAATCAATGTCTCAACTACTTGAATTTACAGATCGCGGTATCTATTGTCCCCGTGCGGATTGCTACATAGATCCGAAACGGGGTGCCGAACGAGCGATTATCACACACGCACATTCCGACCATGCACGGAGAGGAAGTAAATACTACCTTGCACATGCATTGACCGTACCTGTTCTGCACCATCGCCTCGGGAAGAAGATATCGACACAGGCGGTTGAGTATGGTGAAGAGATTATTATTAACGGCGTACGGTTTTCGCTTCATCCGGCGGGACATGTGGTCGGCTCCTCGCAAGTGCGCGTGGAATACGCAGGTCAAGTATGGGTGGTGACCGGCGATTACAAACTTGAGCACGATCCGCTTGCCGGTTCGTTCGACCCGATCAAGTGCGATGTGTTTTGTACGGAATCTACATTCGGCCTGCCCGTCTATCGCTGGGCAGACAGTGCCGGCGTGATAAGAGATATCAATGAGTGGTGGAGGAAAAATAAACAGAACGGAATTACGAGCGTGCTGTTCGGGTACTCGCTTGGTAAGGCGCAGCGTTTGTTATATTCCATCGACACTTCAATCGGACCGGTTTATGTTCATCCCGCAATCGAACAAATAAACGCATTGTTCCGTCAACATAACATTCCGATACCGGAAGTGAATACACTCTCGGAAACAACACCGTACCAAAAATTAAAAACCGCTCTTGTCATCATTCCTCCGAATGCGATGAAGAACGGATGGTTGGATCATGTTGCCGAATTATCAACTGCCTACGCATCGGGGTGGATGGCGACGCAGGGAATCTCGTGGGTGCGAAATGCCGATACCGGTTTTGTTATGTCCGACCATGCAGACTGGGACGGATTGAATGAAGCCGTGTGGCTGTCGGGTTCGGATACAGTTTATGTAACACATGGCTTTACCGGACAATTTTCCCGCTGGTTATGTGAAAATGGTTATGATGCACGTCCTGTGGACATGTGAAAGACTAATGTATGGATTTCAAATTCAGAGGACTCACAGCGGTGGATTATCCTATTCTCCGCGAGATGTTTTATCTTTCATTGTTTGTACCCGAAGAGGAGGATCCATATCCGATATCCGTTATCGATTTACCGGAGCTTTCAATCTATATAAGCGGCTTTGGAAGAGATGGTGACTTTGGTTTTGTGTGCGAGAACGACGGTAAACCGGTCGGAGCGATATGGGGGAGAGTGTTCGATGGAAACAATAAGGGATTCGGCTTCATCGACGACAAAACGCCGGAACTCGGGATGGCGGTTATCCCGGAATACCGCAACAGGGGCATCGGGAAAGAATTATTATCCCGTTTCCTGAATGAGGCGAAACGAAGAGGGTACCGTGCGATATCGTTGAGCGTCGATAAAAGTAATCCTGCAAAGCATTTGTACGTACGGGCGGGATTTGAAATTTATCGGGAAAACGAAGGAGATTATATAATGAGAAAATTATCTTGAGATGTATTCATAGTTTTTTTGATACGATCCTATTAACCAATAACAAATTAACCATTAACTGACTGACTACAGCATCTCCTTAATCCTCTCATAATTCCCCCTGCTGATCGGTACACGCGTCCCGTCTTTTAATATTGCGATGCGGCTGTCTTTTGCATATAATTCGATCTTCGATATGCGATCGATGTTTACTATATATGATCGGTGTGTGCGTACGAATTGCAACCGGTCGAGCTCTTTTTCGAGCGTCGATAACCGGTAGTGTTTTAAGTGAGATTTACCGTTTGCGTTAATTGAAATGTAATCGTCTTTTGCTTCGATGTAATCGATAGTATGTACCTGAATAACATGTACGTTGGCGCCATCTTTTACGAGTACCCGCTCTATCGGTCTTTGTTTGGTATGTGCTTCTTCGATCAACGGTTTTATATTTTCTTTCGTCATTTTACCGATCTTTGAACGCGCCCGCTTCAGCGCTTCATCGAAACGTTCTTTACTGAACGGTTTTAACAGATAATCCACCGCATGAACCTCGAACGCTTTCAGCGCGTACTGATCGTACGCCGTTATGAAAATAACGGTCGGCGGATCGGGTAGTAATTCGAGCACTTCGAAGCCGTTTATTTTCGGCATTTGAATATCGAGAAATATGAGATCGGGTTTTAGTACGGTTATAGCTTTTACGGCGTCGAATCCGTTCGAGCATTCAGCAGTGATCTCCACATCCTGTTGATCGTCAAGATATTCTCGAACGATGCCGCGGGCAAGGTCTTCGTCGTCGATGATGATGGTTTGGAGTTTTTTCATAGCTTTATGACGATATCAACATTAAATATATTATCATCCTCTTTTACCACAATGTCGCTCTTCGAATCGTATATGGCCTTCAATCTACTGCGGATATTATCCAGACCGAGTTGGTTGCCGTGTCCTTTCGGGCGGTCGGGATCGCAGGGGTT
>PWJF01000018.1 GCA_003560935.1 Ignavibacteriales bacterium | reverse complement strand
TCCGGTATCGACGTAGTACCTTCCACCTGCGTCCGGCTCAATCTCTTTAATAAATTCCCACAGCGATTTCAACCTCTCACCGACTATATCATGATAATCGTCCCCCCATGCATAACGCGAGATCTTACCACGCTCGGGATGGTCGGGAATCTCATGCGGTGTATAATAATTCATCGCAACGGAGATAACGGATCGCGCTCCGGGCATTATGTTTCGCGGATCGGTGCGGCGGTCGCGGTTTCGCTCCATCCAGTACATCGTCGCATGATACCCGCGCGATAGCCACTCAGCCAATCGCTCCGCCTCGACGGTCAACCGCTCCGCCGGTGAAACACCGACAAGCTCAAACCCCAGCTCATGCGCTTTCCGTTTTATTCTCTCCGTGAGCGGTTGCATATTGTGTCACCGGATTAGATTAGATGCAGTGAAAATCAAAAAGATTCAACTATAATAAATCCTAAGCACTGATTTCCTAAATCCTAAACAATTTCAAAATTCAAATGTTCTAATGTTCAAAACTTACAGTGCCGTATTTGTTTTGGAAAATTTGAATTTATAACATTTGGATTTGTTTAGGATTTAGTGCTTGTCCTTATAAATGGTAACTCATGTATATCTTCCGGTTGAATTTGTCCCTGTACAACCCGCTCGACATCAAGTATAACATTCCGGAAGCATTCTAAAAGTGATGATATTTGGATATCCTGATACTCGGGCTCATACGGTTCGAGTTTTTGTACGGCTTTGATAAGCTGGCTCTTTGCTCCCCGGTAGTTGCCGTTGTTCATGTGATAGCAACCGACTGCAAGGTGGATCAATGCCCGGAAGAATTCGCTTTCGGAACCTTCTTCGCTCATCCATATTTCCTCGAAGAGATCGTGACACTCGAAATATTTCCGCTCGTTAAAGAGCCGCACTCCCTCACGAAATTTCTCTTCCTTCATCCGGTACTAATCCCCTTCGTCGTAATTCAATATCGGCCGCAGCCATCGTTCTGTTTCCTCGATGCTCATCCCTTTCCGCTTATGATAATCGAGTACCTGATCTTTGCCGATCTTCCCGACGTTGAAATATTTCGAATCAGGATGCGCAAAGTATAACCCGCTCACCGACGCGGGCGGATTCATCGCATAACTCTCGGTTAACGTAATACCGGCATTCTCTTCGACGTTGAGGAGTTCAAAGATAATCGGTTTCTCGGTATGATCGGGTTGTGCGGGATACCCCGCAGCGGGACGGATGCCAATGTACTTTTCTTTGATCAACTCTTCGTTGGTCAAACTCTCATCGTCGCTGTATCCCCAGAACTCTTTTCGTACACGCTCGTGCAAATGTTCGGCAAATGCCTCTGCCAGCCGGTCTGCAAGTGCTTTTACCATTATACTATTATAATCGTCATGATCCTTTTCGTATTTCTCAACAAGCTTATTAGAGCCGAGACCCGCGGTGACCGCAAATGCACCGATATAATCTTTTACTCCGCTCTCCCGCGGTGCAATAAAATCTGCGAGCGCAAGATTGGGTTGGTTGTTTGTTTTTTCCGTCTGCTGGCGAAGCGTGTGCAGCGTTGTCAAAACGTGTTTGCGTTCGTCATCCTTATACACTTCAATATCATCGCTATCGACGCTGTTCGCGGCGAACAATCCTACGACCCCATTCGCCTGCAATAGTTTTTCACCGATGATCATTTTCAACATCTTTTGTGCATCGTCAAAAAGTTTCTTTGCTTCTTTACCGACATCAGGATCGTCGAAAATGTCGGGATATTTACCGCGCAGCTCCCATGTTCTGAAGAACGGAGTCCAGTCGATATATTTACAAAGGACTTCAAGATTGTAATTCTTCAATACCGTGACACCGGGTTTCTTTGGCTTTTTGATCGCACCGTTTTTCCAGTCTATCTCAGGTTTTCTTTTACGTGCTTCTTTAAAATCTATATATTTCTTTTGCGTTTTACGTTTGCTGTGATCGTCGCGGACTTTCTCGTACTCCTTCCTCATCTTTTCGACATATGTATCCCGGTTTTTCTTGTTCAATAAATTACCGACTACCGGAACGCTTTGCGACGCATCGAGAACGTGAATAGTAGAACCTGAGTAACCGGGTGCGATCTTTACGGCTGTATGGACTTTAGACGTCGTCGCACCACCGATGAGCAGGGGCTTATCGAATCCACGCTGCTCCATCTTTTTCGCAACGTGCACCATTTCATCAAGCGACGGTGTAATCAGTCCGCTCAACCCGATAATATCAGCTTTTTCCTCCTCCGCAGTATCGAGTATTTTATCGGCCTGAACCATAACGCCGAGATCGATGACATCGTAATTGTTACACCCAAGAACAACGCCGACGATGTTCTTTCCGATATCGTGAACGTCCCCTTTTACCGTTGCGAGCAGGACTTTCCCTTTCTCGCTCGTATCCTTCGCTTTTTTCTTTTCTTCTTCGAGATACGGTATGAGATACGCAACGGCTTTTTTCATAACGCGTGCGCTTTTCACGACCTGCGGCAGAAACATCTTTCCTGAACCGAAAAGATCGCCGACCACATTCATCCCGTCCATTAACGGTCCCTCGATAACATCGAGCGGCTTTTCATACTTTTTCCGCGCTTCTTCCGTATCCTCTTCGATATAATCGACTACACCTTTTACAAGAGCGTGTCTCAGGCGTTCTTCTACGCTTCCCTCGCGCCATTTGTCTTTCTTAACAGTGCCTTTTTCTTTTTGCTTTACCTTTTCCGCAAATTCAATCAAACGTTCGGTCGCATCGTCGCGCCGATTTAACAAAACATCCTCAACGTGTTCCAGTAAATCTTTCGGGATCTCTTCGTACACCTCAAGCTGTCCGGCATTGACAATCCCCATATCCATACCGGCTTTGATCGCGTGATAGAGAAAAGCGGAGTGCATTGCTTCGCGTACGACATCGTTGCCGCGGAAGGAGAATGAAATATTACTGAGTCCGCCGCTCACTCTAGCGAGCGGAAGATTTTCTTTAACCCATTTAGTTGCTTTGATGTAATCGACGGCATAATTATTATGCTCTTCCATCCCTGTCGCTACCGTAAGAATGTTCGGATCGAAGATAATATCCTGCGGCGGGAAACCGACTTCTTCGGTTAAAATTTTATATGCCCGTTCACATATCTGAGTCCGGCGTTCATACGTATCTGCCTGACCTTGTTCATCAAATGCCATCACGATGACCGACGCACCGTATCGTAACACTTTCTTAGCCTGGTCTTTAAATACTTTCTCCCCTTCTTTCAAACTGATCGAGTTCACCACTCCTTTCCCTTGCAGGCATTTCAAACCGGCTTCGAGTACGGACCATTTCGATGAATCGACCATAATTGGAAGCTTTGCTATATCCGGTTCCGAAGCCATAAGATTAAGGAATTTTGTCATAACCTCTTCGGATTCAAGCATTCCCTCATCCATGTTTACATCAAGTATCTGCGCGCCTCCCTCGACCTGATCCTTCGCAACCGATAAAGCTTCATCATACTTTTCCTCTGTAATCAACCGGGCGAATTTACGAGAGCCGGTCACGTTTGTACGCTCGCCGATATTAATAAAGTTCGATTCGGGACGAACGATCAACGGCTCGAGTCCGCTTAAACGAAGATACGGTTCATGTTTCGGGATTTCTCGCGGTTTGTATTTCGCAGCAAGATCCGCGATCATTTTTATATGTTCAGCGGTCGTTCCGCAGCATCCCCCGACTATGTTAAAAAACCCGTTTTTTGCAAAATCATCCAATTGTTCAAACATCGTTTCGGGGGTTTCATTGTACTCGCCGAATTCATCCGGTAGTCCGGCGTTCGGATACACACTGACGAAACAGGTCGCCGCTTTCGACAGCTCTTCAATGAAGGGGCGCATCTGTTTAGCACCCAATGCGCAGTTCAAACCGACACTCAAGAGATTCTTCGTATGCGCTACGGAGATCCAGAAAGCTTCTACCGTTTGTCCGGATAGCGTACGACCACTCTGATCAACAATCGTACCGGATATCATAATAGGAATATCGCGATTCAGTTCTTCGGCTAATTCCTGCAATGCGAACAATGCGGCTTTACAGTTGAGTGTATCGAACACCGTTTCAACAAGCAATATATCCGCTCCGCCGTCAATTAATCCCCGTGCCTGTTCGCCGTATGCTTTCACAAGATCGTCAAAGCTAACGGCACGGTATCCGGGATTATTGACATCCGGAGAAAGTGATGCGGTTTTATTGGTCGGCCCGAGCGCACCGGCGACAAAGCGCGGTTTGCCGGGATCCTTTTTCGTGTACTCATCCGCCGCTTCTTTTGCAAGCTTAGCCGCCTCCCGGTTCAATTCATACACAATATCATGCATTTTGTAATCTGTTTGTGCGATAGACGTTCCGCTAAACGTATTCGTCTCGATTATATCCGAACCCGCATCAAGGTATGCCCGGTGTATTTCCTGAATAACATCGGGACGTGTGATCGACAACAGATCGTTGTTTCCCTGTAAATCTGCAGGATGATCTTTGAACCGTTCGCCCCGGAAATCCTCTTCGGTGAGTTTATATTTCTGTATCATCGTACCCATTGCGCCGTCAAGAACAAGGATACGTTCGTTCAATATATCACGTAACTTTTGTAAAGTTTCTTTCATGCTGTACTATTTGCTGTAATTTACACTTAATGAATTTGTAAGCAGAACAGGAATTCCCCAGTCTCAATTATTACCGAGTAATTCGGGGACGACACCGGGAATAAACGTGAGGGAATACATTTCAAATCCGGGTGTTCGGGAGGCAATTTTAAGAGTATGTTCCGCCGATTCGTCGTTCTTCACAAGATGGAGTAATCTCGGAGCATCAACCGCCATATAGCTTCGCCGGTCAGCGTCGATCTTGACATCTTCCCCTTTATTCTCGGCTGTCAGATAGGCACCATCCTGATCGACTTCTAAACGTCGTGGAGTATCGCCTTCCTGACCGATCAATGCGTATACTTCCTGTCCTTCATATCTGATTACGATATATCCTTCATCGGAAATGAGTTGTTCAAGGATCATTGAATGCCGTCTGCTTCTCCAAACCCCTTTGAGGTAAAATCGTCCGGGAAGATAAAAACCAGGGTCTTCATAAGTAAATATCGATTCGGGGTTAAAGCCCTCTTTGTTTCCGAGACTGCCTTTTAAATAACCGAAAAAGATCTGCGGCGTTTCCCGTGCTAATACTACACCCGGTATATCCTCCGGCCGCAAGGCGTCCATCGGCAACGGTAATGCATCCAGCAACCCGCTGTCTTGAAGTATCACCTGTACGTCGCGCTCGATGGATTGCTGCTTGCCCCTGCCGTGATATTGCGAACGTATACTACTTTCCTGATCGATTATGATAAGCGCCGGTGTTTCGGTGTTCCGGTAATTTTCAAATGTCGTGCGGTCGTTATCCATCACAACCGGAAACGTTATTTCACGCTCACGTATGACTTGCTCAAGCGATTCTACTTTTCCCGCAAACTCAAACGCGGGGGAATGAACTCCGATAACGACAAGTCCGGCATCGTTATACCGATCGTGTAATTCTTTTATATATTCGATCATACGTAAGGAACGTATGTCGGTGTGATCCCAGAAAAACAGGACCACCACGTTGCCGCGTAAAGCATGCATGGAAAGGGGCGCGCTGTTTAACCAGTGTACGCCGCGCAATTCGGGGGCAATATGTCTTCTTTTATCAAACATTATAGTTAAAATATAACGATAGATGCAGTTAATTACAAATGATATTACTTACCTTCAATAATAAGAACAAATTCCCCTTTGCGCGTGTTTCGTTCAAAATACGTTGTCAGCGAACCGAGCGTATCACGATAAACTGTTTCTTTATCCGTAGTGAGATCGAACGTCACCGCAGCTTTTCTTTGAGCACCGAGTATGTGACTAACATCGCGAAGCAATGCTTTTACCCGGTAGGGTGCTTCGAGGATGACAAGAAGACGTTTTTCCTGTTTGAGTTCAATAAGTTGTTTACGACGGAGATCCTTTTTGGGTGATAACCAGCCGACAAAAAGAAAACTCTCAATTGAAAAACCGGAGAGTTGTAATGCCGGTATGATCGAATTAGCGCCGGGTAATGAGGTAACCGGTATCTGCAACTCGATGCATCGCTGTACAAGACGTGTGCCCGGGTCCGCAATCAGCGGTGCGCCGGCATCGGAAATTAGTGCAACGGTATTTCCTCCTGACAACGTTTCAACAATCACATCGGTCTGTTCATCTTCATTGTGTTCATTGAGCGGCAAAACTTCCCGGTTTACATCATATGAAGCAAGCAGTCTTCTTCCCTCTTTCACTTCTTCACATACAATCACATCGGCGGTTTTCAAGATCTCAAGCGCACGAAGAGTGATATCTCCGCTGTTTCCGATGGGGGTAGAAACGAGATAGAGTATCCCGGTATTTAAATCATTCATACGTTTTTATAATCAATGGGGGGTAATCCAAGCTTTTCACGGCGGCGCATATCCCATTCTTTCGCAAAAAGAATAATGATCGCCGTCGTTGGCAGTGCGATAATTAATCCTGGTATGCCGAGAAAATAGCCGAAGATCAACAACGTCATAATAAGTACTACCGGATGCAGACCGATAGGTCTTCCCAGAATAAACGGGGCCAGCACATAATTTTCAAGAATCGCCAGCGCACCGATGCTCATCATGGCAAGCGATGCACGCAACAGCACGGGCGGATCGGATAGGAAACCGACGATGCCTGCAAGGATCATTGTAACTATTAACCCGAAGTACGGTATGAAATCCAGAAAGAATGTAATTATTGCCATCACGGCGGCATATTTAACGCCGAAAATCCATAACAACAAACCCGCCAGTGTTGCATTGATGCTTGCCAGGACGATATAGCCGCGTATGTATCTTCCGAGCAGCTTATCGATCTTCCGGTAATAGTACACAACTGAAGGTTGAAATTCATCAGGGACCATCAACTTCACCCGTCGCTTTACCGCCGGAAAATCCTTCATCAGGAAAAAAGACAGAAACGGAACAATAACGAGGTTGATCAAATGAGTGAGCATTCCCGATAAACCGATAAAAAAATCGAACATTGCCTGAACCAGAAGGATGGAAAAGTTCTCAAGTGTCGGTATTATTTCGGTATTTACAAAATTCCGCATGTTCTCCGATGGAACACCCGCACCTTCCAGACGATCGAACAATTCTCCCTCGCGCAACCATTCACCGATATCGGCTACTGCCTGTGATATACTGTGAAGCAAGTCGTTAAACTGTTGTATCACCAGCGGCATCAGCATTATCAAGACCAGCACAATGATCGTAATGATTGTCAAAATCAAACCGAGTGCAGTTGTCCAGCGGGGTATGTTCTTTTTCTCGAGGCGGTCTATCAGGGGATTTAAAACATAGGCGATGCCAAATGATATGAAAAGCGGGACAAGCACCCCGCTAATCATATATAAAAACCAGAATATGAATAAAAGAACGCTCACCCACAAGAGTCGACGTGCAACAATGTTCTCGCGTATGGGATACAAAATAAAAATAATGACGGCAAGAACTAAAAACGGTGAGATTACAATCTGGATGGTATACAGAAAGATTATCAACAGAATAAGCGCAGCAACGATGACAATACCGACTTGATATTGTGCTAACTGTGCAAAGGCCGAAGGAGAAGAAGGAAAATCCGGCCGCACTTTTCCGGATGTTTCAGTTTTGTTTGAATTATCTGTTTTTTTTGCCATCCAGTTACCGCTTTATTGACTTCCTGTATGACCGAACCCGCCCGGACCCCGTCCGGTTTCATTCACACTTCCGACCTCGCTCCACGAGACGCGGGTGTAGGGAGCTATAACCATTTGTGCGATGCGATCTCCTCGCCGGACGGTAAACGGATGTTTTCCAAAATTCATGAGAATTATCTTTACTTCTCCACGATAATCCGAGTCAATAGTACCCGGAGTATTCAACACGCCGACACTATGCTTGGCGGCGAGACCGCTCCGGGGTCTGATCTGAGCTTCGTA